>JAOBWQ010000581.1 GCA_025463425.1 Ilumatobacteraceae bacterium
GGTTCTCCAGCACCCGGCTGAGCCGGGCGATGGTGAGGGTGGGATCGTCAGCGGACATGTGCACCTGAGTTCATGAGCCCATCGAACTGTTCGGGGACCGAACAACCAGCCTACCGGAGCGGGTCCGGTACGGTCCGACATGCATGCCGACGATCCACCCTGCGTTGCGTCTGCCGGACGGCGTGATCGATCTCGCCGTCGCCGGCGCGGACCGCATCCTCCGCGAGGTGGGAGTGCAGCTGCTCGACGACGCCGAATCGATCGAGCGACTACATCGCGCCGGCGTGGATGTGATGCCGGGCCGTGGGGCGATCGTCGGTGAGGCGATGGGCGACGGCTCGGGCGCGCGTGTGCGTTCGAGCGTCGGGGCATTGCTCGAGATCGTCTCGTCCGCACCACGAACGTTCGTGCAGCACGCCCGCAACCCGGCCAGCTCCGTGCAGATCGGCGGCTCGACCCCGGTCTGTTCGCCGGTCTACGGACCGCCGAACGTCATCGACGACGACGGGATCCGGCGTCGCGCCACGATGGCCGACTACGCGGAGCTCGTCCGCATCGCCGACGCGTCGCCTGGACTCGCCAACACCGGACACATGATGTGCGTCCCGCACGACATCGAGGAGCCGGAGCGCTACCTCGCGATGGCGCGTGCCCACCTCGCATGCTCGGACAAGCCGTTCCTCGGCTCGACCGCCGGCGAGCAGTCCACCGCCGACGTGATCGAGCTGACCGTGCACACGCTCGCCGCGGCCGGCCACCCCCTCTCTCCCGGGTCCTGTGTGTTGCTGCACCTCTGCAACTCGATCCCCCCGCTGACGTGGCGCGGGCGGATGTTGGGCGTGCTGCGCGCCTCGGCAGTTGCCGGGCAGGGCAGCCTGGTCACGTCGTTCCAGATGATGGGCGCGACGGGTCCCGCGGCCGTCCTGGGCGTGCTCAGCCAGGGCCTGGCCGAGTCCCTCGTCGGGCTCGCCCTGAGCCAGCTCTATCGGGCCGGGGCGCCTGGTGTGCTGGGCGTGTACGCGATCCCGTTCGACATGCGCACGATGCAGCCCCGCTTCGGCGATCCGAGCTCTGCGCTCGTGCAGGCAGGCGCCGTCCAACTGGCCCACCGGATCGGTGTTCCGGCACTCGGCTACGGCGGGCTGACCTCCAGCAAGGTCGACGACGCACAGGCCGGTGCCGAGAGTGGATGGGCGACGCGAGCTGCGATCGACAGCGGCGCCGACTTCATCATCCACGCCGCCGGGTGGCTGGACAACGGCCGCACCGTCGGCTTCTCCAAGTACCGGCGCGAGGCCGCGGCCTTGGGGTGCTGACATGCTGGGCGGCATGTTCATCGCAGAGTTGACCGGACCGGCGGAGCGAATCGGCGCGATCCTGCGCGAGCGGGGTGAGACGGTCGGTGTCGCGGAGGGCTCCGCGGGAGGCTTGATCTCTGCGGCGTTGCTGTCCGTGCCGGGCGCGTCGAAGTACTACCTCGGCGGCGCGGTGATCTACACCGGCGCGGCGGTGAAGACGTGGGTGTCGGGTGCCGTCGAGCGGCCGGCCGAACTGCGCGGCGCGACCGAGGCGTTCGCGACGTACCTCGCCCGTTCGACCGTGGTGCGCCTGGGTTCCACGTGGGCGATCGGCGAAGCGGGTGCCGCTGGGCCGGCCAACCCGTACGGCGATCCCGCTGGGCACAGCTGGCTGGCGATCGCCGGGCCGACCGAGTCGGCGCGACGGATCCTCACCGGGCTCGATGTCCGTCCCGACAACATGGTGGCGTTCGCGCTGGCGGCCCTCGCGCTTTTCGCGGAGACGCTCGACGCGTCGTGACGCCGGGTCGAGCGCGTGTCAGCCGTGCTCGAGGATCTGACACCCCATCGTGCCCGCTTCGGCGACGAAGGAGATGAGCGCCGCTGGGCGGCTGCCGGGAGCCGACTGCATCGCGTTGGAGACGACCGGTAGCGACAGTGCCCATTCCTGCTCGCCGTCGCTGACGACGCCTTTGACGTTGCCACCGATGATGTTGACGATCTCGCCGAGCACGTCGTGGATGTCGGCGTCGTCGAGGTCTTCCGCCGGCGAATCGAGCACGATCGAGGTCGCCCAGCGCGCCAGCGCCGGGTCGGCGAAGAACAGCACCGTCGCACAGCTGGGACCGGAGATCGAGATCGAGGCGCACACGACCTGCGGACCGATGTCGCGCGCGTCGACGCGCACGATGTCCGATCCGATGAAGGTCGTCCAGGCGAGCGACACCAGCTCTTCGAGGGTGTCCGCGATGGCCCAGGGGCTGATCTTGCTGGCGTACATGAGCTGTCCTCCTGCTCGGTGCGCGCAGTTTGCGGGCGACCTGCTTCGTGGACGGTCCGCCTGGCCCGACCGCATGCACGGCGCTGGACGACGCTGCGGCGGATGCTTCGACGGGTTGGCACGTCGTCGCGAAGCTCGAGCAGCGTGCATGGCGAGTCCAGGCACGGACGATCGGCGACCATGTCCACCGAACTGCGCCACGTGTCCGTCGTGCTGATCCACGTGGACGACGTCTTCCGTGCGTGCCTCGAGCGTGCGCTCAGCACCACGGTCGACCTGACGGTGGTCGCGTCGGCCGGATGCGGTGACGACGGTGTTCGTGCGCTCGCTGTGCACCCTCATGCCGTGGCCGTGATCGGCCCCGTCGCGCTCGACGAAGACGGCCGAGCGCCGCTGGTCGAGGAGCTGCGCGGCGTCGCACCGGCGGCCCCTGTGGTGATGCTCATCGACGCCGTCGAGCCGTCGACGGTGACCGCCGCGTTGCGCTCCGGTGTCGCGGGCATCGTCCGCCGCGGGCACCCGACCCTCGGCGAGACCATCCGGCTCGCGGCTCGCCGCGTCTGCGTGTTCGATCCAGCAGCGCTCGCCGTGCTGACCTCGTCGCTGACGGAGCTGCCGGTGAACCCGCTGTCGGCCAGGGAGCGACAGGTGCTCGCATGCCTCGCCGAGGGGCTGACCAACGCCGAGGTCGCAGTGCGGTTGTTCGTGTCGCGCGAGACCGTGAAGACCCACGTGGCCCACGTGTTGCGCAAGCTCGAAGCCGACGATCGCGTCGCCGCGGTCGACAAGGCGATCCGGATCGGCCTGCTGGCCTGACGGCAAGGACCCGAAGCGGTCGGGCGACGGACCGCTCGACAGCGGCGACCGTGCGAGACTCGCTCGGTGACCGACCCACCGTGGCCACCGGATGTGATCGCCCGCGACCTGCGCGAGCTCGGTCTGGGTGACGGAGACACCGTGATGGTGCACGCATCGATGCGCGCCATCGGCTCCGTGATCGGCGGCGCCGACGGAGTGATCGACGCGCTCGACGCGGTCCTCGGCGCGTCCGGCACATCGGTGATGAACCTCGGTGCCGTCGAGGGCGTCCCGTTCGATCCCCTCACCACCCCGGCTGATCCCGATGTCGGCGTCCTCGCCGAGGCGTTCCGGCGACGATCCGGCACCGTCGTCAGCGATCATCCGGATGCGCGCTTCGGCGCGCGTGGCGCCGCTGCGACGCATCTGACCGATGGCGTGCCGTGGAACGACTACTACGGACCCGGCTCGTCGCTGGCGCGCCTGGTGTCGCTCGATGCGCGGGTTCTGCGCCTCGGTTCCGATCTGGACACGGTGACGATGATCCACCTCGCCGAGTACCTCGCCGACGTTCCCGACAAGCGCCGCGTCCACCGACGACACCGGGTCGTCGGACCCGACGGCACCGTTCGCGTTCGAGAGGTCGAGTGCCTCGACGACTCCGACGGAATCGTCGACCATCCCGGCGAGGACTACTTCGCGACGATCACGCGTGATTACCTGGCCACCGGCCGAGCTCGGGTCGGGCGAGTGGGAGCGGCACGGAGCGAGCTGATCCAGGCTCGCGATCTGGTCGAGTTCGCGACAGCATGGATGAACGAGCACCTCGGTCCCCGCTGACGCTCGAACCGGATTCCTGGGGCAGTTGTGCAAGGAATTCCTGGCGAGGAGGCGTTCGTCGTCCTACGATCGACCGTTCGAGAGCACACACCACCCCGCCACTCCAGGAGGACGGTTTCGCCATGCCGCGTCAATATGTGATGGTCGTCCGCTGCGACGACCGACCGGGGATCGTGCACAGCGTGACCGGTGCGATGTTGGCGGTGGCCGGCAACATCATCGAGAACGCGCAGTTCACGGATCCGGGCTCGAACACCTTCGTCATGCGAACTCGTTTCGTGAGCGAGAACATGGAGTTCGATCGGGTTCGTGGGGGCGTCGTCTCGTCGCTCGCCGGCACCGACATCGATGTGCAGCTGCGCGCCGAGGACAACTTCCGGCGGGCGTTGATCATGGTCTCCAAGTTCGACCACTGCCTGCTCGACCTGCTGTACCGGTACCGCACCGGCGAGCTCCAGGTCGAGATCCCGTTGGTGGTCTCCAACCACCCCGACTGCGCGGAGATGGTCGAGGGATACGGGATCCCCTACCTGCACATGCCGATCACGGCCGACACCAAGGCCGCGCAGGAAGCGAAGCTGCTCGAACTGATCGACGAGCATCGCGTCGACTTCGTCGTACTCGCGCGCTACATGCAAGTGCTGTCCGAGGACCTGTGCGAGGCGTTGCGCGGCCGGGCGATCAACATCCACCACTCGTTCCTGCCCGGCTTCAAGGGCGCCAAGCCGTACCACCAGGCCCACGCTCGCGGCGTCAAGCTGATCGGTGCGACGGCCCACTACGTGACACCCGATCTCGACGAAGGCCCGATCATCGATCAGGACGTCGTGCGCGTCAGCCACACCCACGACGCCGACGCGCTGGTGCGGATGGGACGAGACGTCGAGCGCAACGTGCTGTCGCGCGCCGTGCAGGCGCACGCCCAGGACCGGGTCGTGCTGATCGGCGATCGCACTGTCGTGTTCCCCTGACCGGACCCAGCAACCCCCACAGGACCCTGTGATCGCGGTGAGCTCCCTCATCTGAGGGATTTCGCCACATCGTCCCACGCGCCCCGACCCGCTTCCTCAAGCCGGGGTCGGGCGGGCCGATAGATCTCTGTCAGATCTTTGGTCAGATCTTGTGGGAGTCCTTGAAATCGTGGCAGACGCAACCGACATCGCCCATCTCCTTCGGCGCACGGAGTTCGTCGCACGCGCTGCTCGCGTCGCAGAGCTGGCACCGCTGTCGATCGACGCCGCGGTCGACGACGTCCTCGACTTCACCGCGAACGCCAACCCGCAGGTTCCCGCCGATCTACAGGTCCACGACGCGGCCAACAGCTCGGCGCAGATGCTCGCCACCTTCAACTGGTGGCTGGACTCGATGGCCACCCGTCCGCGCCCGTTCCAGGAGAAGATGACGCTGTTCTGGCACGGCCACTTCACGACCGAGTGGGACATGGTCGGCCGCACCGATCACATGACCCATCAGAACCAGCTCTACCGCACGTCGGCGCTCGGCAACTACCTGACCCTCGCCCAGCAGATGTCGATCGAGCCGGCGATGTTGCTGTACCTCTCCAACGCCGTCAACGTGAAGGCTGCGCCCAACCAGAACTTCGCCCGAGAGCTGATGGAGCTGTTCCTGCTCGGCGTCGGCAACTACACCGAGGACGACGTCGCTGCCGCGTCACGGGCCTGGACGGGGCACAACTACAACACGACCACGCACGTCTACGAGTTCCGTGCCACCAAGCACGACACCGGCACCAAGACCTTCTTCGGCACGACCAAGAACTGGGATGGACCGGACATCATCAACGAGATCCTGCGCGACAACGTCGCCAAGCGGCTCGTCGCAGCCCGGTTCATCGCGCGCAAGCTCTGGACGTTCCTGGCGTATCCGGGTCCCGCCGACAACATCGTCAACGATCTCGGCGACGTCCTGATCGCCAACAACATGGAGCTCCGTCCGCTCGTCCGTGCCCTCCTGCTGCGGCCCGAGTTCTACACCCCGGCCGCCAAACAGGGCCTCGTTCGCACGCCGACCGAGTGGGCGACCGCGCTGCTGGCTGGTTCGGCGCTGACCTCGAGCGCGGTGAGCGTCTACAACTACGCCGAGGGCATGGGCCAGACCGTGTTCAACCCGCCGAACGTTGCCGGATGGAAGAACAACAGCTACTGGCTGACGACGAGCGCGGCCAGTGGCCGGGCGACGCTCGCCAAGCGCGTCGCGGCGCTGATGCGCGCCAACGGCGGCTACGACAACCTGTACGCGCTGGCGCCTGGCGACGCGGTCGACTTCGTCGCGGCCGCGTTCTCGATCGCGCCGCTGGCCGACAGCACACGCGCCGCGCTCGCCGCCGCCTTTGCCGCCGAACGAGCCGCGACGCCGACGACCACGAGCAAGACGTCGGTCACCAACCTGTTGACCATGGTCATGCTGACCGGGGAGCTGAACGTCGGATGAGCACGACCACGGATCGGCACCTCGCGATCGACACCAACGACATCCCCGGGCCCCGCGGCTGGACTCGACGCACGTTCCTGCAGGCCCTCGGCGCCGGCGCGTTCGCCGGGATGACCATGGGCTCGATCGCCGACGAGTTCTTCGGGGGCAGCTTGCCCGAGGCGTGGGCGGGCAGTCCGATCGGCCCCACCGACGGGATCGTCATCGTCATCACGCTCTACGGCGGCATGGACGGGCTGAACGTGCTCGTCCCGTACTCGAACGGGGACTACTACACCAAGCGCGCCAACATCGCGATCGCCGCGGACAAGGTGCTCGCCCTCGACGCAAACGTCGGTCTCGCTCCGCAGTTGACGTACACGAAGGCCCTCTACGACGCGGGCCAGGTCGCGGTGATCCAGGGTGTCGGCTACCCGAACCCGGACCTGTCCCACTTCACCTCGATGGGCATCTGGATGAACGGCGCGCTCAACGGCGCGTTCGGCGGCACGGGTTGGATCGGCCGCTGGCTCGACGGTCAGCCGGCTGCGACGGCGGACCTCGCTGCCGCGTCGCTCGACGTCTCGGTGCCGCTGCACATGCAGGGCTACACCCGGCGAGCTGCCGGCATCCCGCCGAACAGCAACACGTTCGGCATCGACACCGGCGCGTCGGATCTGCGGATGTACAACGGCCTGCGGTCGCTCGGGGCCACCCCGGCGGGCCGCGGAGCGCTCCACGACACGTTCACCGCGACGATGAACCGCCAGCTCGACCTCGCCACTCAGATCGGCCCCGCCCTCAAGGCGTCGTTGCCCGCCGGCGGCGAGCTGACCAGGAAGCTCACGATCGCGGCACGTCTGCTCAACGCGAACATCGGACTGCGCGTCCTCGACATCTCGCGGAGCGGGTTCGACAACCACGAGAACGAGCCCACCTACCTGCCGACGTTGCTGACCGACCTCGACACGGCGCTGAAGACGTTCTTCTCGACGCTCAACCCTGCATTCCTCAACCGGGTCACGATCATGACGGTGTCGGAGTTCGGACGTACGCAGGCCTCGAACGCATCCGGCGGTACCGACCACGGAACCGCGAACACCTCGTTCATCGTCGGACCGAACGTGCGGGGTGGGCTGTACGGCCAGACGCCGTCGCTGAGCACCGTGGATCGCAACGGCCGGATGATCGCCTCGGTCGACTTCCGGTCGATGTACGGCAGCGTGCTCGACGGCTTCCTCGGCGGCGGGGGCAGCACGATCATCGGCGGCGCGTTCCAGGATCTCGGGCTCTTCGCTGCGTCGCCGGGTACGCCGTCCGCGACGGTGACGCCGATCACCCTCGGTCCGTCACCGGCGAGTGGCTTCGTATCCGTCAGCCCGGTCCGCATGTTCGACACCCGCGACGGCACCGGTGGCCGTGCAGGTGCGATCGGGGAGGGTGAGACGTGGACCTTCGATCAGGTCGGCCAGTTCGGGATCCCGGTGGATGCCACGGCGGTCGCGTGGAACCTGACCGCGGTGAACGCCGCAGCGAACACCTACGTGACGGTCTGGCCGGGCGGAACGGTGCGCCCGCAAGCATCCAGCCTCAACCCGGTGCCCGGTCTCGCCACACCGAACCTTGTCATCTCCCAGCTGAGCGGCGCCGGATCGGTCTCGATGTACAACAACACCGGCACGGTCGATCTGATCGCCGATCTGGTCGGCTACTTCACCCCGTCGAGCACGCTGCGTCTGCAGGCGCTGACGCCCGCCCGACTGCTGGACACCCGTGACGGCACCGGGGGAGTGGCTGCGCCGGTCTCCGGTGGCAAGGCGATCGCCTTGAAGGTCAACGGCAGCGGCGGGGTACCCAACAACGCCAAGGCCGTCGTGCTCAACGTTGTCGCAACCGGAGCGGATACCGCGAGCTACCTCACGGTCTGGCCGAGTGACCAGCCGCAGCCGCTGGCATCGAGTCTGAACATGGTCGTCGGCCAGACGGTGCCGAACCTCGTGATGTCGAAGGTCGGCGGCGACGGCAAGGTCA
>JAOBWQ010000597.1 GCA_025463425.1 Ilumatobacteraceae bacterium
AGTCACCAACGTCGTGCTCACCAAGGTCTCGTGAGCATTCGCTCGTGATCGCATCGGCACTGGCGGTTGCTTGTCCGCGGTACGAGGGGCGTCAGCGGTAGTAGCCGGTGACGTCGACGATGAAGTGAGTGCTGCCGCCTCCGCCCGCGGCGACATGGATCAAGGCACCAGCGTCGCAGGCGATCGTCACTCCGTTGGCGACGTCCGCACCGGCGCTGGTCCAGTTGATCGACGAGGTCCCCGGCTGGGCCCCGGCACCCCACGTCGTGAGAAACCCGCTGAGAACCGTCCCCGTGATCGTGAGGTTGAAGGCGACGCCCGCAGCATCAGCCGGAACTCCGGATCCGTTGGCCTTGCAGTCGATCGCGACCGATGTTCCCGAAACAAGGATGCCCTTCGGACCGCCGCCCGCCGGTGGCTGCGGCGGCTGGTCCGCCCGCGAATCGAAGACGCGCTTGGGTTGGGGCAGGAGGTGCAGAGTGCCGGCGCTGCCTGGACCGGCGAGCTTGCGAAACAGGCCGGGCGTGCCGGTGCCGACGCAGAAGTACAGGTTGCCGCCGGGATCCATCGCGAAGCTGCCGAGGCTGGCCGCGGAGGTCGGGATGCCGGCCGTTCCGTGACCCCCGGCGAAGAACAACGGCACTGGCGCCCTGGTGCTGACCCCGATCACGTTTCCGATGGCCACGACGGCGCGGTTGCCACCGAAGAACCTTCCGCCGACCGCGTCGGGGCCTTCGGAGTAGCCGTCGACGGCGATGCCGTCGGAGTTGTACGCGATCGAGCGCAAGCCCAGGTTGTTGCCTCTGGCGTCGAGGCCGATCGAGGTCGAGACTGCGCCGGGTGAGCCGTTGTCGACCAAGACCATCGCGGCGCCCGTCGACAGGAACGGCGTCGTGATCCCGTCGGTCGAGGAGGTGTGGGCAACGCTGTAGGAGAACTTCGTCTGCGTCGGGCTGCTGTTGTCCTCGCCGTTGTTCAGTGGAACGACCGTGTACGCCGCGGCGGGCTCCGCAAGCGCTACTCCCCCGACGACCGCTCCGGCGACGATGACCGCTGCTTTGGCGAGCAGGCCGCGACGGCTGACGGGGCCGACGACCTCGTCCACCTCGCGCTCCTCGAGACGATCGAGACGGGCCATCAGCTCGTCATTGCGGGCTTCGAGCACCGCATTGCGCTGACGAAGGAGGGCCAAATCGCTGCGGATGTCCTTGTCGTCCATCGCTCACATTCGCACACATCGCGAGGTGTGTCGGACGGCCCGGTCGAGCGGCTGTCGTCTCGACGCGCTCCGTGCCGGCGTGGCCGCCCACTCCGCATTGGTCCCTGGACGCTGGTCAGCGCTGGCGAATGCGAAGGCCCGCCATGCCGCCGTCGACGGCGAGCGACGTGCCGGTGGTCGCGCTGGCACCTGGACCGGCCAGGTAGAGGACTGCGGCGGCGACCTCGTCAGCGGTGACGAGACGGCCGGTGGGCTGTCGCGCGGCGAGGGCGGCGCGCTCCGCAGCGGGGTCGGAGGCACGATCCAGCAGCCTCCCGACCCACGGCGTGTCCGTCGTGCCGGGATTGACGCAGTTCACGCGGACGCCGTCGGCGAGGTGATCGGCCGCCATTGCCAGCGTCAGCGAGAGGACGGCACCCTTGCTCGCGCTGTAGATGGCCCGGTCCGGCAGCCCTGCAGTGGCCGCGATGGAGCACACGTTGACGACGGCGGCGTGCTCGGACCGGCGGAGGTGCACCAACGCAGCGCGAGTGACCCGCACGATGCCGAGCACGTTGACGTCGAACACGCGT
Source organism: Ilumatobacteraceae bacterium (assembly GCA_025463425.1). Taxonomy (GTDB): domain Bacteria; phylum Actinomycetota; class Acidimicrobiia; order Acidimicrobiales; family Ilumatobacteraceae; genus WLMZ01. Next base: position 1,792 of record JAOBWQ010000597.1, read on the forward strand.
CGCCATTCGTCGAGCGTGTTCGTCTCGATGGTGCCCTGCGCGCCGATGCCTGCGTTGTTGACGACGACGTCGATGCCGCCGAGCGCCGCTGCGGCAGCCGACACCGCGCGTGCCACCGATTCGTCGTCGCTGACATCGGCACGCCACGGTGACGTTCCCTCGGGCGAGCCGGTCGGGTCGAGGTCGAGAACGGCGACGGTAGCGCCGCGATCGACAGCTTGGCGCGCGATGGAGTGGCCGATGCCGGATGCGCCGCCGGTGACGAGAAGCCGAATCCCGGCGAAGTCGTTGGTCGTGTGGTTCATGCTGCTCCCAGATGTTGCTGTTGGACGCCGAGGCCGTCGATCTCGAGGCGCATGGTGTCGCCCGCGAGCAGATAGCCACCACCGCGACCGAGCGCGACGCCGGCCGGCGTGCCGGTGTTGATGATGTCTCCGGGATGGAGCACCATGAACTGGCTGATGTACCAGACGAGGTGGTGCACGCCGTAGATCATGTTCGCCGTCGTGCCGTCCTGGCGCAACTCGCCGTTCACCCAGAGGCGAAGGCCGAGCGCTTGAGGATCGCTGATCTCATCGGCTGTCACCAACCACGGTCCGAGAGGGTTGAACGTCTCGCAGTTCTTGCCCTTGTCCCATTGGCCTCCACGGTCGATCTGGAACTCGCGCTCGGAGACGTCGTTCGAGATCGCGTAGCCGCCGATGACCGATGCCGCGTCGGCGGGCGAGTCGAGATATCGCGCGGTCGCGCTCATCACGACGGCGAGCTCGACCTCGTAGTCGGTGCGGCTGCTGCGGCGCGGGATCAAGACGTCGTCATTGGCGCCAACGACCGTGTCGGGGGTCTTCAGAAAGAGCACCGGCTCGGCGGGAACGGCAGCGCCGGTCTCGGCCGCGTGGTCGGCGTAGTTGAGGCCGACGCACACGATCTTGCCGATCCCGGCAAGCGGAGGTCCGTATCGATCGGCCACCCCGGTGATGGGGTCGAGCGCGCCCGCAGCGAGAGCGTCGCGAACCTTGTCGAGCCCCGTGCCGATCAGGGAGCCGTCGATGTCGGCGGTGAGACGGGAGATGTCGAGCGGCGTACCGTCGGGCCCGAGCACGACCGGCCGTTCCGACCCGCTGGCCCCGATGCGAGCAAACCTCATGCGGACGCTCCGATCATCGTCAGGCCGTACGCCTTGATGGCGTTTGCACCGAACACCGCCACTCGCTCGTCGACATTCAACTCAGCGAGGCAACTCGCCGCCGCGTCGAAGACCTCCGCGTATGATCCGGCGAGCAGGCACACCGGCCAGTCGCTACCGAACAGCAAGCGCCCGGTGCCGAACGATGCCAGCGCGTGATCGACATACGGTCGCAAGTCGCCCACCGTCCACGAGGCCGCGGCCTCGGTGACGAGACCTGACACCTTGGCGAACACGTTGGGAAGCGCTCCGAGAGCTGCGATGTGCCTCGCCCAGGGTTCGAGCTCCTGCGCGGCGATCGGAGGCTTTCCGAGATGGTCGAGGACGAAGCGGCCGCCTGGCACGGCGGAGACGGCCTGGCGGGCAGTTTCGAACTGATCCGGGCGAATCAGGAGGTCGTAGGCCAAGTTGCGCTCGGCGACCTCGCGCAGGCCGGCGAGCACCTTCGGTCGCATCAACCAGTTCGGGTCAGGTTCGGCAGCGGCGACGTGCCGGATGCCGACGAGCCAGCGCCCGTTCGGGCTGTCGATGATGCGATCGAGCCCGTCACCGACGCGCTCGTCGTCGAGGTCGACGTAGCCGATGACCCCGGCGACGAAGTCGGTGTCGTCGGCGAGCTGCAGGAGTTCGACGGTCTCGTCGACCGATGCCACGGTCTGCACGACGACCGTCGCATCGATGCCACGGCCAGTACGAACGGACGCGAGGTCTTCGATCGTGAAGTCTCGCAGGATCGGCGCCATTGCAGCCCCGGTGATCCAGGGCTGGTCACGGACATGCAAGTTCCACACGTGATGGTGCGCATCGACGCGCGGGCGGCGTGGCGGGTCGACCGTCACGACGGACTCGTGGTCCATGCCGGCCCGTCGGGAAAGCGGAACTCGGCGATCGAGGACTCGAGCATCTGCGCACCGATGCCCGGGCGCTGGGGGGCACGGTAGCGACCTTCGATCACGATGACCGGCTCGACGAAGTGCTCGTGGAGATGGTCGACGTACTCGATCCAGCGTCCCTCCATCGATCCACTGACCGCGACGAAGTCGAACATCGCCAGGTGCTGGACCATCTCGCACAGACCGACACCGCCGGCATGAGGGCACACGGGGACACCGAACTTCGCCGCCAGCAACAAGATGGCGAGGTTCTCGTTGATGCCACCGACTCGGCAGGCGTCGATCTGCACCACGTCGATGGCCCGCGCCTGGAGCAACTGCTTGAAGATGACCCGGTTCTGCACGTGCTCGCCGGTCGCAACCCGGATCGGCGCCACCGAATCGTGGATCGTACGGTGGCCGAGGATGTCGTCCGGCGACGTCGGCTCCTCGATCCAATACGGATCGAACTCTGCCAGCTGACTCATCCAATGGATCGCCTCGGCGATGCCCCAGCGCTGGTTGGCGTCGACAGCGATGCGCACATCGTCTCCGGCTGCCGCGCGTGCGACCCGGAAGCGGCGCATGTCCGACACGAGATCGGCGCCCACCTTGAGCTTCATCATCGTGAACCCATCGGCGACGGCCTGCTTGGTGAGCCGCTCGACCTTCGCATCGTCGTAGCCCAACCAGCCCGCCGACGTCGTGTAGGCCGGGAGTCCTGCGTCGACGAGTGCCCCGATGCGAGCGTCGCGTCCGGCGAAGGCAACCTCGAGCATGCCGGTGGCCTCGACCGGCGTGAGGGCGTCGTCGATGTAGGTGAAGTCGATCTGCGCCACGATCTCAGCCGGGCTCATCGCGGCGAGCACCCGCCACAGTGGCATCGCATCGACGCGGCAGCGTAGATCCCACCCAGCGTTGACGACCGCACCGATCGCCATGTGCATGACACCCTTCTCCGGGCCGAGCCAGCGCAACTGGCCATCCCATGTCAGCTCACGGGCGAGCGCGCCGACATCGGCGACCAACTCCTCGACGCTGCGGCCCACGACGTATGGGGCCAGCGATCGGACCGCGGCGCAGGCCACGTCGTTGCCACGGCCGGTGGTGAACAGCAACGAGAAGCCGGCGAGGCCGCTGCCGTCCGGGCCGGTGCCGTCGGTGCGAAGCACGACGTAGGCGGCCGAGTAGTCGGGCTCGGGATTCATGGCGTCCGAGCCGTCGAGCGTTCGTGATGTCGGGAACCGTACGTCGATGACGTCGAGCGCGGTGATGAGGGGCATGGGTCTCCTGGGGCGTCCAGAGCGAGTAGGGGGCGTCGCCCGCGCGGGCTGGCGCGAAGCGGTGACGGACAACGGCCTCGACGGGACAGCCCGAACCGGGCCGTCCCGCCGAGGAGCAGTTGTCACCCGCCGAAGTCGCCGGCGTTGTCCTTGGTCACGATCGCGGTGCCGGTGTCGATGTTCGGTTCCACCGTCTTGCCGCTGATCGCATCGAGCGCAGCCTGTGCACCGAACTCGCCCATCTTCGCCGGGAACTGAGCGACGGAGGCAAGTTCGTCACCCGCGACGATGGCTTTGACCTCATCGGGACCGGCGTCGAAGCCGACGGTCTTCACGGTCTTGCCGGCGTCACTGATCGCCTGGATCGCGCCCAGGATGGGCGGGCCGCAAGCGCCGTAGATCGCGGTCACGTCCGGGTTCGCGGTGAGGATGTCCTGCGCTGCGTTCAAGCCCTTCGTCTGGTCACAGTCGGTGGGAAGGGTAGCCACGATCTTGAACCCGTCGCCCAACCCAGTGAGGAAGCCGGTCACGCGATCCTCGAGCGACGGAGCTCCGGCGACGCCTTTCAGCACGGCGACCGTGTCGCCTGGTTTGAGCTGCGTGGCCATGAACTTCCCGGCGAGCACGCCCCCTGCCAGGTTGTCGGTCGCGACGAGCGCCGTCTTGCCGTCCCAGCCGGGGATGTCGTTGTCGACCAGGATCACCTTGATCCCCTTGTCGACGGCCTTCTGCAACGCGTCTTGCACGTTGGGACTCGTCGGGGTGATCACGATGGCCTTCACACCCTGGGTGACCATCGATTCGATCGCGCTGATCTCACCTTCGTCGTCGGTGCCACTGGAGCCTTGGGCGAAGACCAGTTCGACGTTGCTGTGGTCCTTGTTCCACGCCTTGGCGGCGTCGACCATCGTGTCGTAGAAGTCGACCGGGAACTTGGTGATGAAGCCGATCTTGCCGGACGCATCGGATTCCCCGCCGGTTGTCGGCGCGCCGGCGGTATCGGCCGGTGCACTGGTGTCGGGCGGCGCAGCTGTTGTGGCTGTTGTCGCTGCCGTCGCGGCGGTCGTCACGGCCGCCGCTGTGGTCGGCGGCACCGTGGTCGATGCCGCCTTCTTGTCGCTGGAACAGGCGGTGGCGCCGATTCCGAGTGTGAGGCATAGCAGTAGCCCTGCCCTGGTCCTTCGGGTCATGGATGTGTCTCCTTGTGATGGGCAGCGGATGCCCGTTGGCACGCGCCTCAGACCGTGTTGGATCCGTGGGGCGACGTTCTCTGGTGTGGTGGATCGGCGTCGTAGGCGGAGCCGACGATGAGCGCGACGATCCTTCCCTGGCTCTCTGGGCTGGGGATCTCTTCGCCGACAACTCGGCCACGGCGCATCACCATGGCTCGATCGGCGACTTCGGTGACGTGATCCATTGCGTGGGAGATCACGATGACGGCGTGACCTTCGGAGCGCAGGCGAAGGATCAGATCGAGGACACGACGAGACTCGCGAACGCCGAGCGCGGCGGTCGGTTCGTCGAGGATGACGACGTTCGATGCGAAGGCCGCCGCTCGCGCGACGGCGATCACCTGGCGTTGACCGCCGGACATGAGACCGACGTTGGCAGTGGCGTCCGGGAGTGTCACCTGCAACCGATCGAGGACGTCGGTGGTCGCGTGCTGCATCGTCTGGCGGCGCAGGACCCGCAACGGGCGCGGCAACCATGCCGGTCCCGCGTGTTCCCGCCCCGCGTAGAAGTTGGCCGCGGGGTCCAGGTTGTCGAACAGAGCGAGATCTTGGTACACGGTCTCGATGCCGTGCGCGCGGGCGACGGCCGGTGAGGAGAGCGTGACGGGCAGGCCACCGATCTCGATCTCGCCGGAGTCGAGACGGGTGACGCCACTGATGCACTTGATGAGGGTCGACTTGCCGGCGCCGTTGTCACCGAGCAGCGCAAGCACCTCTCCAGGGTGGACTTCGAGATCGACATGGTCGAGCGCGAGGACGGCACCGAACCGTTTCGTCGCTCCCCGCACCGCCAGCGCGGCGGTCATGACAACTCCGCCCGACGCACGCGGAAGCGGTCTTCGAGGCGCGCTCGAACGACGTCGGTCTCGACCGCGAGGACGATCACGGCGCCGATCACGATCGGCTGCAGAAAGGCGTTGACGTCGAGCAGGTTCATGCCGTTCCGGATCACGCCGATCATCAGGGCCCCGATGAGGGCGTTCATCACCGTGCCGCGGCCGCCGAGGAAGCTCGCCCCACCGATGATGACGGCGGCGATCGAATCGAGCTCGGCGAGGTTGCCCGACGTCGGCGAACCAGCGTTGAGGCGGCCGGAGGTGATGATCGCGGCGACGCCGGCGAGCAAGCCGCACAGCGCGTAAACCGAGATGAGCACGGACTTCACGGGAACGCCCGTGCGCCGGGCGGCCTCGGGGTTGCCACCAGTTGCATAGATCCATCGACCCCACACGAGCCGAGCCAAGATGATCGCCACGACCAGCGACACCCCGATGACCAAGAAGGCCGAGTACGGGATCCAGCGCAGTGACCCACCGCCGAGGGACCTGACGACGCTGGTCACGCCGCGCTTGGGCTGGCCGCCGGACAGCTGCAGCGCCAGACCGCGAGCGGCGCTCAGCGTGGCAAGGGTGATGATGAACGGGTGGGGAAGCCGCCCCCACACGTAGACACCGCCGTTGACGAAGCCGACCGTGGCACCGACAGCCAGCATCACCACGATCACCACGACACCGTCGGCGCCGTGCCGAAAGACGATCGCACCAACGACCGAGGCAAGGGCAATGGTGCTGCCGACCGACAGGTCGATGCCGCGAGTGAGGATCACCAGCAGCTGCCCGACGGCAAGCACGGCGATCGCCGCGGACTGGGAGAGGACGTTGCCCGCATTCCCGGTCGTGAGGAAGACCGGCGAGAGCCGCCACATCGCCACGACCAGTCCGAGCAGGATCAGCACCGGGCCGAGACGGATGACTCGGAGGGCTGCCTGCAGCAGCCGGTAGCGACCATCGCCGCCGGCTTGGCGTCTCCCATTGCGCTCGCTGACATGGCCGGTGGGGACGTCAGGGCTGAGCGCCTCCGCAGCCGGCGGAGCTGCAGCCACCATGGCTGCCGGGCGCGCCGCAGCTGGCACAGCGTCGCTCCCTCTGCTCGCCAAACTTGTCACGGCCACGTCCCCCCGGTACGAATCCACTGCGTCATGTCGACGACATGGGGTACACTATGACTTCAAACGTCTGATGTCTAGCTTTTTTTGAGATTGGCTCGTCAACAACGCAGCAACACCGCGCATGAGAGGAGGGGTTCGATATGGCAGCGCCGTTGACCGAGGCCGCAATCCAACAGGTACGTCAACTGGTCGTCGACGGCGAGCTTGTTTCCGGCCAGCGGCTGCCGCCAGAGGCCGAGCTTGCCGAGTCACTCGGCATGAGCCGGAGCACCGTGCGCGAAGCTGTCAGGGCGCTGGTCACGCTGCGCGTCCTGGACGTCAAGCGGGGCGACGGAACCTATGTCACGAGCCTGCGGCCCGAACTGCTCCTCGCCGGCATCGGCGCCGCCGCCGATCTGCTGCAGAACGAGTTCACGCTGGAGCTCGTGCAGGTACGTCGGATCCTCGAGCCGGCAGCCACCGCAATGGCGGCCCGCCAGATCACCGATGCCGAACTGTCGGATCTCGAAGCGTGCTTACATCAGATGTCTGTGGCATCCTCCCACGAGGAGCTGGTCGAGTATGACGAACAGTTCCATCACATCGTGGCAACAGCGGCGGGCAACGCCACGCTGGCCTCCATGCTCACGGGCGTGTCGAGCCGCACGACCCGCGGCCGGGCGTGGCGCGGGGTGATCGAGACCTCGGCAACCGCGCGCACGATGGCCCAGCACGCTGAGATCCTGGCTGCGCTCCGTGCACGCGACCCGAAGCTGGCCGAGGCGGCAGCGCTGATGCACGTCTCGACCACGGAGGCGTGGTTCCGAACCGTTCTGGGAGCCGCCGGCCGCTGACGTCCAGTCGGCAACCCCTCGTGAGATGGCTCCTGGGCCATCCGCCTGACTGCGTTGACGAGTGCGCTGGTGCGCCGGTGCGCCGGTGCGATCACCACACCACTTCGGTGAAGCTGGCGTTCAGGCCAGAGCCGATCCCCATGCAGAGCACACGGTCGCCGGCGGTGAGCTCATCGGCGATCGACGC
>JAOBWQ010000608.1 GCA_025463425.1 Ilumatobacteraceae bacterium
GTTGAGGCCGAGCGCACGCCAGCCCTCGGGGAAGTGGCGGTCGTAGCAGATGTAGATGCCGACCTTGCCGACCGCAGTGTCGAACACCGGATATCCGCCGTTGCCGGGCGTGAAGTAGAACTTCTCCCAGAAGCCCTTGGTCTGGGGGATGTGCTGCTTGCGGTACTTGCCGAGGTACGTGCCGTCGGCATCGATGATCGCCGCAGTGTTGTAGTAGAGCCCGGGCTGGACGATCTCGTACATCGGCAACACCATCACCATGCCGAGCTCCTTGGCCAGCGCCTGGAACCGCTTCGTGGTCGGGCCGTCGGGGATGTACTCGGTGTAGCTGTAGTACTCGGTCTCCTGGACCTGGCAGAAGTAGGGGCCGTAGAACAGCTCCTGGAAGCAGATCACCTTCGCACCCTGGGCAGCGGCTTCGCGAGCGGCGGCCTCGTGCTTGTCGAGCATCTCGTCCTTGGACCCCGGCCAATCGGTCTGCACCAGTGCTGCTCGGATGATCTCTGCCACGGGTCCCCCTCGACATTGCGGTGAGCACGCGACTGTATATGTCACAGGATTCGGCTGACAATGATACGTTTGTTACCGCACAATGCTTTACAGGCCGTTCACAGAGCGAGCGCAGGTGAGATGCTGACCGACATCGTCGAAGCCGTTGACGACCGCAGCGCGCGTGGCATCGCCGCCGCGATCGGGCGGATGGTGACGGCCGGGACGTTGGCGACGGATGCCCGGCTGCCGACCGTGCGTGCGCTGTCGCGAGCGCTCGGAGTCTCGCCCACGACGGTCAGCGAGGCATGGCAGACGCTGGCGGCGGTCGGCGCGATCGAGGCGCGCGGACGGTTGGGCACGTTCGTCCGTCAGCCCGTCGGTCCCGGCGGTCCGCGCAGGTACCGGCGCGTGACCGAAGGCCCGGGCCACTTCGCGCTCGACCTGTCGACGGGGACCCCCGACCCGGCACTGCTCCCGGATCTCGGCAAGGTCGTGGCCAAGGTCAGCCGGCAATCGCTGACCAGCAGCTACCTCGACCAGCCCGTGCTCCCCGAGCTCGACGAGCTGCTGCGCGCCGGCTGGCCGTTCGTGCCCGAGCAGATCACCGTGGTCGACGGGGCGATGGACGCGCTCGACCGCGTCGCCCAGGTGGTGGTCCGACTCGGCGACCGGGTCGTGGTCGAGCACCCGACCTTCCCGCCGCTGCTCGACCTGCTCGAGCAGCTCGGCGCCGAGGTGATCGGCGTCGACATCGATGCCGAAGGCATGTCCGTCGACGGGCTCCGCGCGGCGCTCGCCCTGCAGCCGTCGGCGGTGTTCCTGCAGCCGCGCGCCCACAACCCGACGGGGGTGACGATGACCGCCCGTCGTCGCAAGGCGCTCGGCGCACTGCTGGCCGGGTCGAAGGCGATCATCGTCGAGGACGACCACAGCGGAGACATCGCCACCGGCAGGCTGGTCAGCTTCGGCAACACGATGCCGGCGCGCACGGTTCACATCCGCAGCTTCAGCAAGAGCCACGGCCCGGACCTGCGCCTCGCCGCGATCGGCGGCGCGGCGAACGTGGTCAGCGCCGTGGCCAACCGGCGACTGCTCGGCCCCGGCTGGAGCAGCCGCATCCTGCAGGCGGTCCTGATCGGGTTGCTGCGCGATCCAGCCACGGCCGTCACGCTGGAACGGGCCCGCCACGAGTACGCCCGCCGACAACAGCTCGTGGTGGACGTGCTCGGCGAGCACGGGGTGCCCACCGCTCCCGGCGACGGGATCAACCTCTGGATGCGCGTCGCCGACGAGCGCTCGGCGCTGATCACGTTGGCCGCGCAGGGCATCGGCGCGGCACCAGGTGAACCGTTCATGGTCCGCCCCGACGCCGACTCGCTGCGCCTCACCGTCGGCTTGCTCGACGGTTCCGTGCCCGACGTGCGCGCCACCGCCCGCCGCCTGGCCGAAGCCGCCGGGTTCACCCCCTCCCGTGCCGGCCAACGCTGAGTTGGTGGCCGCGACGCGGCGGTGCCTACATCGCGCTGGTGCGGAGGAGCTCGTGGGCCATCGGGCATTCGGCCGCGAGGGCCGACGGGCTCGGGTCGAGCAGTCCGTCGGGACCGACGACGGCGGTGGCCATCGCCAGCGGGACGCGCTCGGCCTCCAGCTCCCAGCCGTCGCCGGAGTCGTCGAGGCGCTGGAGCAGCGTCTTCCACATCAGTTCGGGCAACCGCCGGCCACGACCGACGACGAACCAGACCGGGATCTCGCTGCAGTAGGCGACGGCCGCGGCCGCGTGCGACCCGAGCGAGCAGAGGACGCCGTCGGGGCCGGCTGCCAGTGCCTCGACGATGACCAGGTCGCTGGCAAGGACCGCAGCGGCCGTGCCCGCCGGTTCGATCTCCTCGGCGTCGCTGTCGGCGCGCTGGAGCCGGCGGACGAGCGAGTTGCCCTCGCCGTTCGAGTTGATCACGAGTGAGGTGATCTCGCCACGCCGGATCAGGGCTTCGCCGGCGAAGTCGGGCCAGCCGGCCACGCACACCGTGGCGCCGTCGGGGAGGAGGTCGACGATCTGATCGGCGGTGGGGTCTTCCTCGATCTGATCGGACAGACCCCACGCCGCACGGCAGGCGTCGGCGGAGGTGACCAGCGATGCACACAACCACCACAACGCACCCGACGTCGGGTGGCGTTCGACGATCCGCCGGCACGCCACAACGAGGCCGGCCGGGTCGAGATCGAGCCCCGAGATCGCCGTCGCGGTCTCGCGCACGAGCGTGCGCTGATCGCCGCCCGAGGAGCGAGCGACGTACCGCAGCCGTTCGATGGGATGCACGTCTCGCAACATACTGGGAGCTGGGCGGGT
>JAOBWQ010000610.1 GCA_025463425.1 Ilumatobacteraceae bacterium
AGGGAACGCAGGTCGGCGAGGTCCTCGATGCCCTGGGCGATCACGCCGACGCCGAGACGCTCGGCGAGGTGGCGGACGGAGTCGACGATGGCCAGCTTGGTGTTGCTGCCGGACACACCGGCGATCATCTGCCGGTTGAGCTTGAAGAACCCGGGCTCGGCGAGCATCATCGCATCCAGCCGGACCGGGTCGAGGAACGGATCGACGACGGCGATCACCGACCCGCGATCGCGGAAGAGCTCGATCGCATCACGTGCGTCATCGTCGAGATCGACTCCGGGATCGTTCAGCTCGAGCACGACGCCTTCGAGGCTGCCCTGTGCACGCAGGACGCGGTCGACGCGCTCGTCGGTGAGCGAGGACGTGCTGACGTTCAAGAACAGCAGGCAGTCACGGGGCAGCTGGCTCCGCGCTTGCAGAGCAGCGGTGAGGGCCGCCGCCTCGATCTCCTCGGTCCGCCCGATCCGGCGCGCCGAGTCGAACAGGTCCGTCGCCGAGAACAGCTCCGGGGAGGCCGTCGGGCTGCCCGAGCGGTACCGGACCAACGCTTCGAAGCCGAGCACAGCGCCGCGGTCCAGGTCGACGATCGGCTGGTACGCCGACGTCAGGTGTCCCCCCAAGACGCGCGCGATCAGGGCGCGGTCGCGGTCAACCACGAGTTGTTCCTGTGAAGCATCCATGCTCATTGGTCACATCCTTTGGATGACCGATCGGGTCGGTGGGCCGCTCTTCAAGGACGCCGACCTTCCGCGCGCCAAGTGTCAGCCGGGGCGCCACTTCCGCCTCCCCTCGGCGAGATCGCGAGGTCGCACCCTCTGAGCGGGTGCGCGTCGCTAATATCTCGTTGCAGTCGGAGGTGGACGCGATGTCGATGAAGCGAAGCTCGCTGAGTGAAGGTCGTGCGCCCGGGGATGGTCAGGTGGCGGGCTGGTACCCGGACCCGACCGATCCCCGTGGTCTGCGATATTGGGACGGCACCGGCTGGACCGACCACCGCGCCCAGCTCGCGGCACCGGCAGCCAGTGCCGCTGTGTGCGGGTGCGGCGTCGCCGCCACCGGCACATGCCGCGTCTGCAACCTGCCGTTCTGTCGTGCCCACGTCTCTGATCAACCCCGAGAAGACCGCGCCTATCGCAAGCGGTGGAACTCGTGGATGTGCGGGAGCTGCATCGAAGACGGCCGTCGCCAGCTGCGCGCCGAGCAGCTGGCCCGCTGCGAATCCGTCGCGCCGCGGATGGCGTCGCTGGGCAGGATCCGCGGGGTGCGCACCTTCACCGGTCTGCGGCCACGCCGGGCCAACCTCTTCGGCCAGACCATGGCCGGCCGACGTGCCGTGCGCGCGGCCAAGGCCTACCTGATCGAATACGACGCCGGTGAGGAGAACTCCACCTACCAGGGCCTGGCGATGTCCAAGGACGGCACCACGATCTACGAGGTCGGCGCGCCCACTCGTGGCGTGGCCAGCGCGCGGATGGGGCCCAAGCCGTCCCGCTCCGGCTATGAGCTGCGCTCGACGGTGTCGATCGAGCTGTTGCGTGCTGCGGAGTCGACGGCGACGAGCGACAACTGGTTCGAGCATGCCGCTCGGGCGTTCCTCCGGGCGGCGCGGCGGTTGAAGATCGAGCCCGATCTGTCCCCGCGGCTTCCTCGCACAGAGCTCCCCACCGACGATGCGATCGACGCGACGTCGTCGTCGCCCGACGACGCCGCACCCGACGCCGCAGCGCCCGGGGACACGCCGGCTGACACCGACACCGCGACGAACGCCACCTCGAGCGCCACCGACGCCTGAGGGTCGGTGGAACGCCTGTCGTCAGGACAGGTCAGGCTCTTCCCAGTCGGTCTCCGGGTTGGCCTGGACCAGGTGCTGGAGCACCTCACCGTCGACAGCATCGACGAGGACCAGGCCGCGCTGGCGGGGTGGGTTCTCGACCGAGTAGCACAGCACGCGCCACGTCGGGCGGCTGCGCAGCCCACGCCAGACCTGTTGCGCGGAGGCATGGCCGACCGCGAAGCCGACCGCACCGGTGGCAGCAACGAGCGCCTGCTTCTCGTCGATCTGCATCCGCCACCCCGATGTGAGGCAGAAGATGCCGAAGGCACCGAGCAGGATCGCTGCGGCGAGCATGCCGCGGTTGATCGCGACCGGTTGCCCGCTCCGGCTGGTCAGCCAGAGCAGGAAGCACCCGATCGCAACGACCAGGTAGATCACCCCCGGGATCCTCCGACGGCTGTTGTCGGGGAACTGGTAGGGACCGACGAACTCGCCGGCGTTGAGGTCGTCGGGCAGCGCATCACGGATCTCACCGGCGGATCCGCCATTCGACTCGCGGGCTCCCGACGGCGCGGACTGGGTGGGCTCGGACATCGCCATCAGGTTACGGGCGCTGTGCTCGTCGGCCACGCCGCACGCAACTTCGCCGCAGTGTCGGGCAGCGCCTCCGGGAGGGTCCGCGTGTTCGCGGTGGCCGTCATGAAGTTGCCGTCGCCGATCCACCGGGGCACGACGTGCACGTGGAGGTGTTGGCGCACGCTGCCCCCGGCGGGCTCGCCGAGGTTGATGCCGACGTTGACGCCGCCGGGGTTCATCACCGACTTGAGCACCTGCACTGCGCTCGTCACGGTCGGCCACAGCTCGGCGGCCTCGTCCACGGTGAGGTCCTCGAGGTCGCCGATCTCGCGGAACGGCAGCACGAGCACGTGGCCGACGCTGTACGGGAACGCGTTCATGATCGCGAAGACGAGTTCACCGCGGTGGACGATGTGGGACTCGGTATCGGGCAGGCCGGATCGCAGGATCCGGGTGAAGATGCTGGTTCCGTCGTCGGACGGCACTCCCCCGGCGGCCCCGCCGGACTGCACGTAGGTTGCCCGCCACCCGTTCCAGAGCAGCTCGAGCGGTGTCACGCCGTCAGCACGGTGCCGGCGGCGACCTCGTCGTGCAGCCGCTGGATGAAGTCGGTCACGGTGACCCCGCGCTCGACCGTGGCCTGCTCCCCGTCGACGGCACGCGGGTTGACGCCGACGGTGCTCTCGGCGACGTCGTCGTCACCGACGACCAGCACGTACGGCAGCTTCTCCATCTTCGCCGCGCGGATCCGCTTGCCGAGCTGGTCGTTGGCGTCGACCACGTCGACCCGGAAGCCGGCCTCGCGGAGCTTCGCAGCCGTGGCATGGGCGTAGTCCTCGTGCGCGGTGGCGACGGGCAGGATCCGTGCCTGGACCGGAGCCAGCCATGCGGGAAACGCGCCGGCGAAGTGCTCGAGGAGCACGCCGAAGAAGCGCTCCACGGACCCGAACAGGGCACGGTGCAACATGATCGGCTGATGGCGGGCGTTGTCGTTGCCGACGTACTCCAGCTCGAACCGCGCCGGATGGTTGAAGTCGAGTTGGATCGTGCTGAGCTGCCAGCTGCGGCCGATGGC
>JAOBWQ010000029.1 GCA_025463425.1 Ilumatobacteraceae bacterium
CTCACCGATCGCGACCAGGCCCATCGCCCGCCCGTACGACCAGCCGGTGTCGAGCAGGTGGCCGACGAGGAGCAGCCCGAGCGAGCCGCCGATCAACGCTGCTGCGGTCACCAGTCCGGCTGCGCGCCCGCGGTTGCCGGTGGGGAACAGCTCGGTGCGGTACACGGCGAACGCCGGGTAGGCGATGCCGCCGATGAACCCGGCGCCGAACGCTCCGAACCAGAGGCCCGGTCCGCCGACGCTGAACGACCACACGAGGAGTGCGGTGCTGGCGGGCAGGGCGACCACCAGGAGGCGCCGACGTCCACGGACGTCGGCGACCTTGCCGCCGACGACGAAGCCGAGCGCCGCGGGCGTCGCCGTGCTGAACGTGAAGAGCGCAACCTCGGTCGGGGACAGGCCGCGGATCTCGTCGAGGTAGCGGTTCTGGAAGAACGACGCCGGGGCGATGAACAGGTTGGCGAAGAACGACACGGCGGCGATCTGGGCGAAGCGCATCCGCTGCAGGGGCGGGGCGGTGACGTGCGGTCGCTCGAAGCGCTTGGTCTCCGGCAGCCGGCGTCCGAGGTCGACCGCGACGAGGATCCAGATCAGGGTCAGCAGGTACACGAGGCGCCACCCGGAGTCACCGAGGCGCACGAGCGGCAGGCCCATCACGGCAATCCCGGCACCGAGGCCGCTGGCCATCGCCAGCACGCTGACCGCGTAGGCGCGGCTGTTCTTGGGCATCTCCTCGGTGGCGGCGACGGCGATCAACAGATCGAGGGCGAGGCCCATCGGACGCCCCACGGTCTGCGTCGCGACGAGCACCGGGAAGCTGGGGGCGAGTGCGCCAGACGCCGAGATGATCGGCGCCAGCCAGGCGGCGAGGAGGATCATCTTGCGTCGCCCGAGCCGATCGGCCATGAACGCGATCGGCAGCGCGAACACGATGCCGATGCGGACTGCAACGCCACCCATGCCCTGGCCGAACTTGCCGACGTCGAAGTCCTTGGCCGCATAGTTCGCTGTCTGGGTGAACAGGGTGTTCGTGTACGCAGCGACCAGCGATCCAGCGGCGAGCAGCCCGAGCAGCAACGACTGGTGCGGATCGAGCCGGTCCGGCGGTGCCCACCACGGCTGCACGCCGGTCTGCGGGTTCATCTCGCGGCGACGCAGGGTGCGCCGGACCGGCCAGGCGAACAGCCACGCGAACCAGGGGATGATCAACCGGTAGCTGGTCGTGTCGCGGATGACGTCACCGTCGGCCACGACGGTGCGGTGGTAGGTGGAGAACGGCCCGTCACCCTGCACGAACGTGTTCGGCTCGTCGCCGACCACCTCGCCGACGAAGTCGTTGCGCGGCACCATCACGGCGGCGAGGTTCTCCGGGGATGACGCGAGCTCACGCACGATCCGCCGGGTCCGAGCCATCGGGGGAGCATACTGAGCAGCCCCGTCGACCCGCCGGGGGCGGTGCAGCCCTCGAGACGCCGCAGGGGACCATACTGTTCGCCATGGAACCAGCCACCGAGCACATCGTCGTGCGTCGCAGCGGTCCGTTGCTGGGCGAGGTCACGGTGCCCGGAGCGAAGAACTCCGTGCTCAAGTTGATGGCCGCGTCGCTGCTCACCGACGGGGTGACGACCCTCACCAACGTCCCCGACATCGCCGACGTCGCGATCATGGGCGATCTCCTCTCCGCGATCGGTGTCACCGCCGAGTGGCAGTCGACCGAGGACCGCGTGCTCCGCCTCACCAACCACGGCGCGCTGACCCCGGTCGCGCCGTACGAGCTGGTCGAGCGGATCCGCGCGTCGATCAACGTCCTCGGCCCACTGCTGACCCGGTGTGGGACGGTTCGTCTCTCGCTGCCCGGCGGCGACGACTTCGGCAGCCGTCCGATCGACATGCACATGAGCGGGCTCGAGGCGATGGGCGCGACGTTCCAGATCCGCCACGGCTACGTCGAGGCCACCGCCGATCGACTGCACGGCGCGAACGTCACCTTCGACTTCCCCAGTGTGGGCGCGACGGAGAACATCCTCACTGCGGCGGTGTTCGCCAAGGGCACCACCGTGATCGACAACGCAGCGCGTGAGCCCGAGATCGGCGACCTCTGCCAGTTCCTCGTCGAGATGGGTGCCGACATCGAAGGCGTCGGGTCGTCGAAGCTCGTGGTGCATGGCGTCGAGCGCGGCAGCCTGCGCCCCGTCGTCCACGAGGTCGTGCCGGACCGGATCCAGGCGGCCACCTACATGGCTGCGGCAGGCGTGACCGGAGGGGAGATCCGCCTTCGCAACGCCCACTCCGAGCACATGGAGATGCTGCTCCGCCGGTTCGGAGACATGGGCCTCGGGATCACCGCACAGGAAGGCGGCATCGGCGTCTGGGCGCCGGCGCGGATGCGTGCCACCGACGTGGCGACCTTGCCGTACCCGGGCATCGCCACGGATTACAAGCCGCTGGTCGTCACGATGCTGACCGTCGCCGAAGGAGTCGGCATCGTCACCGAGAACCTGTACCCGGGACGGTTCCGCTACGTCGAGGAGCTCCAGCGTCTCGGTGCCGACATCAGCACCGACGGCCACCACGCCGTCGTGCGCGGCGTGCCGCACCTGAGTGGTGCGCCCGTGCGCGCCCCCGACATCCGCGCCGGCGCGGCACTGGTCGTCGCCGGGCTGGCGGCCGAGGGCGAGACCGTCATCGGCGGCGTCCACCACATCGACCGCGGCTATGACGACCTCGTCGGTCGGCTGCGCTCGCTGGGCGCCGACATCGAGCGTCGTCCAGCCGTTTAGGGCTCGCGAACCTCGTCGGTTGCTGCCGGCGGCTGCTGGGCGCGTGCGGCGCGAGTTTTCGCGAGGCGGAGCAGCCAGACGATGAACACGAGTGGCCCGATCACGAAGAGGGCTTCGTCCCAGCCGCCCTGGTGGGCCAGCAGGACGACGTGCATCAGCCGACCTGCAGGGTGAGCAGGACGGTCTGCTCTGTCTGGCTGCGCACTGCGAAGCTGCCGGGCTTGTCGGCGACGAACTGGAAGATCTCGGGGATGCCCTTGGCGACCCGCACGTCCTTGCCCAGCGCGTACCCGTCGACGAGGTACTCCTCGGCCCGGGCGGGGTCGAGCACGGTGAGCTTCACCGTGGACCCGAGCGGCACGTGCTCGACCCGGTCGGTCGCGGAATCGATGCCCACGTCGACGATGATCGGCACCGCGTTGGGGAGGTCGAGGGGAGCCGTCGCGGGCGCCGTCGCGTCCGCCGCGGTGGCGTCGCTCGGTACCTCGTTGCTGCACCCGGCCAAGGCCAGCAGGCCGGCGATGGCGAGTGTCACAGTGGGAATGAACAGCCCTGGGCGATTTGTTCCCATACGTCGGGATTGTACTGATCGGCCTGCTTCAATGGTCGACGAGCCAGCGAGAAGGTCACACACCATGCGCGCCCAAGTCGAAGAATGCATCGAAGTCATCCGCCCGGCCCTGCAGGCCGACGGCGGCGACATCGAGCTCAGGGACGTCGACGAAGTGACGGGCATCATCCAGGTCTCGCTCGTCGGCGCCTGCGGCACCTGTCCTGCGAGCACCCAGACCTTGAAGGCCGGGATCGAACGGATCATGCGCGACCGGGTCGACGGCGTCACCGAGGTCGTGGCGGTCTGATCTTGGGTCGGCGCAGCCTGCCGGTCGAGGAACTGTTCGAGCACGCGCGGGCCGGCGACCGAGCCGCGCTGGCGCGGCTGCTGTCGTTGATCGAACGCGGTGGCGACGACGCGCGGACGATCGGGCGTCTGGCATCACCGCTCGGCGGGCACGCCTACACGATCGGGTTCACCGGTTCGCCGGGCGCGGGAAAGAGCACGCTGACCTCGGCGACGATCGGGCACCTCCGCGGCCAGGGGTTGGAGGTCGCCGTGCTCGCGATCGATCCGTCGTCGCCGTACACCGGTGGAGCGATCCTCGGCGACCGGGTGCGGATGCAGGAGCACGCCACCGATCCCGGGGTCTTCATCCGCTCGATGGCAACTCGCGGCCACCTCGGCGGGCTGTCGTTGACGGCGCCGGAGGCGATCCGCCTGCTCGATGCGGTCGGCCGGGAGTGGGTGCTGATCGAGACCGTCGGCGTCGGCCAGGTCGAGGTCGAGATCGCCGGCAAGGCCGACACCACGGTCGTGGTCGTCAACCCTGGTTGGGGTGATGCAGTGCAGGCCAACAAGGCGGGTCTGATGGAGATCGCCGACATCTTCGTGATCAACAAGGCCGACCGCGCCGGCGCGGCGCAGACTCGCACCGACCTCGAGCAGATGCTGGATCTGTCCGAGCTCGCGGACGAGTCGTGGCGGCCGCCGATCGTGTCCACCGTTGCCACTGCCGGCGAGGGCGTGCCCGATCTGTGGGACGCCGTGCTGGCCCACCGCGAGTCGATCATCGGCAACGGCGTGCTCGCCGAGCGTCGCGAGGCGCGACTGCGCGACGAACTGCGCGCCATCGTCGCTCGGCGGCTGGAACAGAGGGCGCGCGACATCTGTGGCGGCGCGCAGTGGGACGACATGCAGGCCGACGTGCTCCATGGTCGGCTCGACCCGTGGGCCGCTGCGGACCGGCTGCTGGAGACCGTGCGCGCGTAGCGGTCCCGGCGCCCGGTCGATGCACGTTAGATTCGTCGCATGCTCAGCCGGACACGCGTTGCCTGTATTGCCGTGGTGCTGATCAGCCTCGCCGGATGCGGCAACCGGAACGCCACCACCGAGGCACTCCAATCCCCTGGTGCCGTTCCTGCACCGACGAACGCCAATGCGGACGCAAGCCCCGCGTCCACCGACGTCGCCACGACCGTCGCCGCGATCACGGCCGCCACGGAGACCACGCTCGTCTCCACGACGACGGCCGCGCCGGTGCCGACCACCGATGACGTCACCGGCGGCACCACTGCCACGTCCTACGGAGTCGATCCCGCCGTGTCGGCGCCGCTGATCGACACGGTGCCCACGGCTGACGCGCCCGCCGCGGCGACGATCGACGATCCGCTGCCGCCTGAAGTCGACGGCAGCGATCCTGCCGCGGCCGAGGCGGCGATCCGCTATGCCTACAGCCACTGGATCCTGGTCGACCTCGACAAGACGCTCCGTGGCACGTTGGTCGAGAACGGCGAGCAGAACGCCGACAACCTCGACAACCGGTTGCACGGCCTCCGTGACCAGATCGAGTTCTCCGGGTTCGACGTCCAGAGCATCGTGTTCACCGACACGACCCAGGCGGACGTCGTGTTCCAGGTCACCTGGCACGGGTCGCCGTCGCCGATCTTCCCGTATCCCCTTCCCGGCACAGCGATCTTCCAGAACGGCACCTGGCGGATCAGCGGCAGGTCGCTGTGCGTGCTGGCCATCAGCTTCGGGCAGGGTTGCAACACGACCGATCCCACCAACCCTGTCCCGGCCTCGGCGTTGCAGGTGCTCGACATCCCGCCCGGCTACACCGTGATGAACCAGACCCCTGGTGGCCAGACGAATCCGTCGGTCCCGCTGCCACCCGATGTGCTGTCGGTGCCCGGCTCGATCAGCCTCGTCCATGGTCCGTCGTCCTCGGTCTTCATCAACGCCGAAGTGCTGTCCGGCTCGTGGAAGCTCGGCGACGACGACGCCCAGATCGTGCTCGCCGCCCAGCACTACGGAGTGGTCGACGGATCCGCGGTCTCCGTCGACGGTCGGCCCGGGCGCGGCAGTTCCGGACCCGACGGCTCGACCTTGGCCTACATCCGCGCCGACGACGTGATCGTCACGCTGCACGCGACGGGCCTGAGCGTGACGCAGCTGATCGCCATCGCGGGCGGGCTACAGCCGTTGCCGGGCTGATCGGCGCCCACCGGTAACGTCGCACCCATGGCTGATGCGAACGAAGAGCTGGTGCTGCTCGAACGGCGTGAGGACGGCGTCGCCGTGATCACGCTCAACAACCCCAAGGTCAACGCGCTGTCGCAGGAGCTGCTGGCCCGCCTCGCCGCAGTCGCGGCCGAGCTGGCCGCCGACCTCCCCGGCTCGGTCGTGGTCACCGGCGGCGACCGGATCTTCGCCGCCGGCGCCGACATCAGTCAGTTCGGGGGCCCGGAGGAGGCCGCGGTGATCACTCGCGCGTTCCACACAGCACTCGACGCGATCGCGGCGCTGCCCCGGTTCGTCATCGCGGCGGTCAGCGGCTTCGCGCTCGGGGGCGGTTGCGAGCTCGCCCTGGCGTGCGACTACCGCATCGTGGCCGCAGAGCGCGGCGCGTTCGGTCAGCCGGAGATCCTGCTCGGGATCATCCCCGGCGGTGGCGGCACCCAGCGCCTGGCCCGCCTGGTCGGGCCGAGCCGCGCCAAGGAGCTGTGCCTCACGGGTCGTCAGGTCAAGTCCGAGGAAGCGCTCCGCATCGGCCTCGCCGACGAGGTCGTGCCCGGCGAGCAGCTCCACGAGCGAGCCCTCGCACTCGCGGCCGAGGTTGCCCGCGGCGCCAGCGTTGCGCAAGGTCTCACCAAGCGGGCCATCGACGACGGCCTGTCGGGCTCACTCACTGACGGGCTGGCGCTGGAGCGAGAGCTGTTCGCGGAGGTGTTCCACTCCGCCGACGCGACGATCGGTGTGCAGAGCTTCCTGGCCAACGGCCCCGGCAAGGCCCAGTTCACCGGCAAGTAGTTCGAGGACTACTGGGCCCACGCGATGCAGCCGACCTCGAACGGGTTGGCCAGCAACGGGTTGAGCGGCAGCACGCGGGCCGTGAGGCCGTAGGCGCCGGAGCGGCCCACCGTGTACTCGCCCAGCCACACACCGCTGGCGTCGTAGGCGAGCGCGATCCGGGCGGGCTCGGCGAGGAGCTCGCCGTGGCTGTCGATCGGGCCGTGGAGCACCTGGACGGTGACGTCGGCGGGCGTGAGGCCCCCGAGGTCGATCGTGGCACGGACGGTGCGAGTCTGGCCGGCACGGCCCGGCGAGGTGTCGGTGTCGAGGGTCGTGACGGCGACGTCGGACCAGGCCCCGAGCACGGTCTCCTTCCACGCAGACAGCGCCTGAGCCGGCTTCGCGCCGTCGGCGTTGATGACCGTGCTCGCCGCAGCGGCGGGCTCGTACAGCTCGGTGACGTAGTCGCGCACCATCCGCGACGCCGTCACCTTCGGCCCGAGGGTCATCCAGTTGCGGCGCATCTTGTCGATCCAGCCGATGGGCAGGTCGTCGGCATCCGGACCCGCGCCGGACGTGTCGTAGAACAGCGGCATGATGTCCTGCTCGAGCAGTCCGAACAGGTTGAGCGCCTCGCGCTGGTCGCGCCGGTTGCTGTCGGGGTCGTCGTCGGCCGAGGCGATGTCCCACCCATTGCCGCCGCCGTCGCTCCATTCGTCCCACCATCCGTCGCGGATGCTGCAGTTCATCGCGCCGTTGAGCGCCGCCTTCATCCCGCTCGTGCCGCAGGCTTCGAGCGGCCGCCGCGGGTTGTTCAGCCACACGTCGCAACCGTGGTACATCGCCCGGGCGACGGCGATGTCGTAGTCGGGCAGGAACACGAAGCGGTGTCGGACGTCGAGCTCGCGGGCGAAGCGCTCGATGCCCTGGATCATCTCCTTGCCGGGATGGTCGGCCGGGTGGGCCTTGCCGGCGAAGACGAACTGGACGGGGCGGTCCGGATCGAGCAGCAGGCGGCGGAGTCGATCGGGGTGCGAGAGCAGGAGTGTCGCCCGCTTGTAGGTCGCGAAGCGCCGGGCGAACCCGATCGTGAGGATGTCAGGGTCGAGGATGTCGTCGCCCATGTGATCGCGCACGAACGCGACGAGGCGGGCGCGGCCGGCCGCGCGTGCCGCCCACACGGCCCCCGCCGGGATCTGCGACGCACGCGCCCACGCCTGGTCGTCGGCGCCGTCCCACACGCCGTGGACGCCGTCGCGGAGGAGCTGGTCGATCTCCGGTGACACCCAGCTGTGCGCGTGGACGCCGTTGGTGATCGAGCCGATCGGCACCTCGTCGACCGGCACCCCGGGCCACATCCCGTTGAACATCTCCCGGCTGACGGCGCCATGGAGCTTGGCGACACCGTTGGCGCGGGCAGCCAGGCGCAGGCCCATCACGGCCATGTTGAACCGGGTCTCGTCGGGCTCGTCGATGCGATGGCCGATTGCCATCAGCTGGTCGAAGGTGATCCCGACCTCGGCGACGTAGTCGCTGAAGTACTTCCCGATCAGGTCGCGAGGGAAGCGGTCGATGCCGGCGGGAACCGGGGTGTGGGTGGTGAAGACGCCCCCGGCGCGGGTGGCCTCGACGGCCTCGGCGAAGGAGAACCCCCCGGCCACGAGCTCACGGATCCGTTCGAGGGCCAGGAACCCGGCGTGACCCTCGTTGGTGTGGAACACCTGCGGGGCCAGGCCAAGCGCGCGGAGGGCGCGGACACCGGCGATGCCGAGCACCATCTCCTGGCGCAGCCGGTGCTCGACGTCTCCGCCGTAGAGGCGGTCGGTGACGGTCG
This sequence comes from Ilumatobacteraceae bacterium, assembly GCA_025463425.1. GTDB lineage: Bacteria > Actinomycetota > Acidimicrobiia > Acidimicrobiales > Ilumatobacteraceae > WLMZ01. The sequence continues at coordinate 8,462 of JAOBWQ010000029.1, forward strand.
GCGCATCGAGGAGGTAGAGCGAGATCCGGCCGACGTCGGCGCGCCAGATCGCGACGTCGACGATGTCGCCCGCCAGGTCGATGCTGACGTGCAGGCCGGTGTTGGTGAGCGCCATCGCCGTCGGCTCCAGGCGCGGGAAGCGTTCCTGCTGCCAACCGTCGGCGTCGAGGCTCTGACGGAAGTAGCCCTCCGCGTAGAGCAGGCCGATGCCCACCAACGGGATCCCGAGGTCCGATGATGCCTTGAGGTGATCGCCGGCGAGGATGCCGAGACCGCCGCTGTACTGCGGGACGGTCTCGCTGATGCCGAACTCTGGGGAGAAGTAGGCGACCAGCTCGAGTGGCGACGGCGCGTCGGCCGACTTGGTCTGGAACCAGTGCGGCGAGGTGAGCGCCGTGTCGAGGCGCGCGACGGCGTCGGTGACGGCAGTGACCACCGAGGGGTCCTTGGCCAGTCGACCCCACTCGTCCGGCGTGATCATCCCCAACATCGCCAGCGGCTGATGGCCGGATTCGGCCCACGCGTCCGGGTGCAGGCCGGCGAAGAGCTGCTGCAGCTCGCGGTCCCAGCACCAGTGCAGGTTGTTGGCCAGCTGGTTCAGTCCTGAGAGCGCGTCGGGTACTGCAGGGTCAACGCTGAACTGTCGGACGCTTTGCATCCCGTGAGGGTAGTTGGACGTCTGTGATGGGAGAAACAGCGGTTGTGTAAACGCTCAGTGTCGTCTCGGCGATGGCGTCCCAGGTGTATCGCTCGCTGAGCACCTTGGCCGCTGTCGTCTGCAGCTCGGTCGCGAGCGCCGGTTGGGTGAGGACATCGGCGATCCGGTCGGCGAGATCGTGGTGGTTCCCGGGCTCGAACAGCAGGCCGGCACCCGTGCCGCCGACGATCTCCGCCAGCCCACCCGTTCGAGCCACCACCGTCGGTGCGCCGGACGCCATCGATTCGAGCGCGACAATGCCGAACGGCTCGTAGAGCGAGGGGATCACTCCGCACCCGGCCTGGTGGAGCAGCCCGCGCAGATCGGCGTCGCTGACGAACCCGGCGAGGTGGACGACGTCGGCCAGTCCCTCGACGTCGATCTGGGTCTGCAGCTCGGCCAGGTAGGAGCCACGTCCGGCGATGACGCAGCGGATGCCCGGCACCCGTTGCCGGAGCGCGCCGACGGCCCGGGCGAGGACCTGGAAGCCCTTCTCGTACTGCACCCGACCCCAGGCGACGACGAGCGGCTCTCGGGGTGTGGCCAGCTCGAGCAGGTTCGGCTCCCACACAGCGAGGTCGACGCCGTTGGGCACCATGTGCACCTTGGTGACGGGCAGATCGAAGCCGCTGACCACTTCACGGATCATGAACTGCGAGCAGCAGATGACGTGCGCGGCCTGGTAGGTGAGCCACCACTCGACGGCGTTGATGGCCGCCGGCATGCCTGGCGGCACGTGCCCACCGTGCCGGCCGCGCTCGGTGGCATGAATCGTGGCCACGAGGGGTACTGACCACAGCGTGGAGATCGTGTCGCCTGCCCAAGCCACCAGCCAGTCGTGCGCATGCACCACGTCTGGCCGCCATGCGCCAAGCTGCGCGACGAGCTGGGTGATCTGGTGGTTCGCCGATGCCATACGGCCGACCAGGTTGTCGTCGGGGATCCACGGCAGGTCGATTTTGGCGCGCAGGATGCGCACCCCTTCGACGACGGAGTCATCGGGAGCTTCGTTGGTGTGCAGGCTGAGCACGACCACCTCGTGGCCGCTGCGCACCATCGCCCTGGCCAGGCCGTCGACGTGTGCTGCGATCCCGCCGACGACCAGCGGTGGATACTCCCAGGACAGCATCAAGATACGCACGGACGACGACCGTAGCGGGCCTACGCTGAGAATCCGATGACCACGACCGGCGAGCCGCAGAGCATGAGCATCTGGCCCGGCCAGCTCGACGTCCACCTGTTCAACGAAGGTCGGCATCGGCGGCTGTGGCAGCTGCTGGGCGCGCATGTCATTGACTCCGCGCAGCTCGATCACGGAGTCCGTTTCACGGTCTGGGCCCCGAACGCGCGGGCCGTCTACGTGGTCGGCGATTGGAACGAGTGGGGCGACGGCACGGCCATGGTGCCGGTCGAATCGAGCGGCATCTGGATGGCGGTGGTGCCCGACGCGCGTGTCGGGCAGGCGTACAAGTTCGCCGTGGTCAGCGGGTGGGGTCGAACGATCCTGAAGGCCGATCCGATGGCCCGGCAGTCCCAGTGCCCCCCGGAGAACTCGAGCGTCATCGCCGGCCCGTCAGCCCATCAGTGGGCCGACGACGAATGGTTGCAGCACCGCTCCAACAAGCCGGACGCTCCGCTGCGCGTGTACGAGGTCCATCTCGGTTCGTGGCGCGCCGGGGTCGACAACTACGCCGACCTCGGCCGCCAGCTGGCCGACCATGTGAGCGCGCTCGGCTTCACCCACGTCGAGCTGTTGCCTGTTGCCGAGCACCCGTTCGGCGGATCGTGGGGATATCAGGTCAGCGGGTACTACGCCCCGACCGCTCGGTTCGGGTCGCCGGACGATTTCCGCGAGCTCGTCGACACTCTGCATCAGCGTGGCATCGGCGTGATCCTCGACTGGGTGCCGGCGCACTTCCCCAAGGACGAATGGGCGCTCGCCAAGTTCGATGGCACGGCCCTGTACGAGCACGCTGATCCACGTCAGGGTGAGCACCCGGACTGGGGCACGTTGGTGTTCAACTTCGATCGCAACGAGGTCCGCAACTTCCTCACCGCCAACGCGTTGTACTGGCTGCAAGAGTTCCACGTCGACGGCCTGCGCGTCGACGCCGTGGCGTCGATGCTCTACCTCGACTACAGCCGCGAGCCCGGGCAGTGGGTGCCCAACCGCAACGGGGGCCGGGAGAACCTCGGCGCGATCAACCTGCTGCAGGAGGTCAACACCCTCGTCGGCGTCGAGGTGCCCGGCGCGCTGACGATCGCCGAGGAATCGACGTCGTGGCCGAAGGTCACCCACCCCGTGCACGACGGCGGGCTCGGCTTCACCCACAAGTGGAACATGGGCTGGATGCACGACACGCTGACGTACTTCCAGCGCGACCCGCTCTACCGTCGCCACCACCATCGCGACCTCACCTTCGGCTTGCTGTACGCCTTCGGCGAGCGGTACGTGCTGCCGCTCAGCCACGACGAAGTGGTGCACGGCAAGGGCAGCCTGCTCAACAAGATGCCCGGCGACGACTGGCAGCGCTTCGCCAACCTGCGTGCGCTCTACGCGTGGATGTGGGCGCTGCCCGGCGCACCGCTCGTGTTCATGGGCGCCGAGCTCGCGCCGTGGACGGAGTGGAGCGAATCGACGGGACTGCCGTGGCACCTCCTCGACCAGCCAGCGCATCGGGGCATCCACGATCTCGTCGTGTCCCTGAACAGCATCGTGGGCGCCAACTCGTCGATGTGGTCGGGCGACAACTCGGCCGGCAGCTTCCAGTGGCTCGACGCCAACGATGCCGAGCGCTCGATCTACTCCTTCGTCCGTCACGGCGCGACCGGACCCGTGGTGTGCGTCGCCAACTTCACGCCCCAACCCCGCCAGGGCCAGCGGGTCGGGGTGCCGTCAGGTGGCACCTGGAACGTGATCCTCGACACCGACCACCATCGCTTCGGCGGGAGCTCGTATCGGGGCGATGCGTGGTCGCTCGACGCGACCGACGAGATCTCGTGGCAGGGCCAACCAGCGTCGGTCGTGGTCGATCTTCCTCCGCTCGGCGTGCTCTGGCTGTCGCCCGCGAATTGAGCGGGACGCACGACCGGTGTCCACGTAGCCTCGCGCCGTGATGTCATTGCGCGAACCGCGTTTGCGGCCGGTGCTGACCACCAGCATCACCCTCGGTGTTGCCGTCGGAGTCTTTGCGATCGTGTTCGGTGTCGGCGCGGTCTCCGCCGGAGGGTCCGTGGCCCAGGCGTGTGCGATGTCGCTGCTGATCTTCACGGGTGCCTCACAGCTGAGCGCGGTCGCGGTCATCGCCGGTGGGGGGTCGTTCGGCTCAGCGGTCGGCGGTGCGCTGATCCTCGCCGCGCGCAACAGCGTGTTCGGGCTGACGATGTCCCGGCGGCTCACCGGCCGTCTGCCGACTCGGCTGCTGGCGGCGCAGATCACCATCGACGAGTCGACCGCGATGGCGACGGCGCAGACGGATCCGGAGCTGCAACGGGTCGCGTTCTGGGCGACGGGCATCTCGATCTACGTGTTCTGGAACCTCGGCACGCTCGTCGGCGCGCTGGCCCGCAGCGCGATCGACCCGAAGAAGTTCGGGCTCGATGCCGCCATCCCGTGTGCGTTCGTGGCGATCCTGTTCCCGCACCTGCGCACGCGCCGTGGCCGCCAGGCGATGGCCCTCGGCGCCGCCCTGTGCCTGGCGACGATCCCGTTCCTGCCGATCGGCGTCCCGGTGCTGATCTCCGCGCTGGCGATCCTCGTCGCCGTGCCCGTGCCCGGCGATGACGTGCCGGACAGCGACGTGCAGGTGACCGGGGAGCTGCCGGCATGACGTGGTCACTCATCCTCACCATCGCCGCCGGCGCGTACGCCTTCAAGGTGCTCGGACTCGTCGTCGTCGGCGACCGGCCCCTGCCCGCCGCGCTCGAGCGATGCTTGGCCCTCATCCCCGCTGCGGTGATCGCAGCGATCGTCGCGAAGGACACCCTCTCGGTCGGCCAGCACCTCCAGGTCGATGCCCGCCTTGCCGGTGTCACCGTGGCGATCGTGGCTGCATGGCGCAAGATGCCCGTGATCGTCGTGATCATCGCCGGCGCCGCGACGACGGCGATCGTGCGCCAGATCGCGGGCTGATCGGTCGCCCGGCGGCGCGGACGGTGGTCCACGAGCCGGTCGCGGCATCCACGATCTTGTTCGAGCGCGTCCGCGACGCGCGGCGACAGGAGTACAGACATGGCGAGGTTCCGGTTCGCGCACGTGGGCGTCGTGCTGGGTCTGATCGCGGCCGGGGTGACGAGCATGCAGCTGGTCGAGGCCGCTGGGTCGACGGGCACGGCATCGTCGCTGGTACCGATCGCGCCGTGCCGCCTCGTCGACACGCGGCCTGACACCCTCGTCGGCGGTCGCTCCGCGCCGCTGGCGCCAGGCGAGATCGTCGACTTCGCTGTGTGGGGCACGAACGGCAACTGCGCGATCCCCTCGACGGCCACGGGCATCGCCACGAACGTGACGGCGGTCGGCCCGACGGCGAGCGGCTACCTCACGGTGTACCCGGGCGACGTGCCGCGACCGACGACGTCGAACCTCAACTTCGTACCGACGAGTCCACCCACACCCAACCAGGTGACCGTGGGCCTCTCGGCAACCGGCGGGATCAAGATCTACAACTTCGCCGGGAGCGTCGATGTCGTCGTCGACATCGTCGGCTACTACGTGCCATCACCCACAGGTGCCGGACCACAGGGCATCCAGGGGCCTCCCGGCGTCAACGCGACCAATCCGGCTCACGTGATCACGGTCGGCACATCCGGTGGTGACTTCGCCAACCCGATCGCTGCGTTGAACTCGATCACGACCAACAGCGCAACCAATCACTACCTGATCAGGATCGCGCCGGGCACCTACGACACGGGCACGACCGGTGTCGTGTTGAAGAACTTCGTCGACATCGAAGGATCCGGCCAGGGAACCACGGTCATCACCTGTCAGTGCGCCGGCGGCGCCAGCCCGGCCACCGATGGCTCCACCGCAACGCTGCGCGCCGAGCTCCCCGTCGTGGTTGCGAGCACGACCAGCGAGGTGCGCGACCTCACGGTCGTCAATCGCGGCGGCGGAGCCGGCGGCGTCGCGATCTGGGCAGGGAACACAGCGGGTACCGTCTCGCTCCGCAACGTGACGGCCACAGCTTCGGGCGCCAGCAACACCAACATCGGCGTGTTCTCGGATCAAGCCGTGTTGACCCTCGACGGCGTCACGGGGCAGGCCACCGGTGGCACGACCACCGTCGGCGTCTACTTCTTCGGCAGCGCGGCGAGCGTTTCCCACGACGTCACCGGATCGGGTTCGGGCGGCTCGTCGACCAATGCCGGCGCGGCGTTCCTGACCACACCGCTGTCGATCTCACATCTCCTCGCCACCGGATCGGGAGGAGTGAGCGCCTTCGGTGTGATCATGTCGGCCGCAGCACCGGTGCTGCAGGACGTGACGGCGACGGCCACCGGCGCCAGCGACAGCCGAGGCGTGTTCCTCTCCAACTCGTCGCCGACCGTCGCTCAACTCGTGGCGACCTCGGTCGGTTCGGGCTCGGCGAGCTCGGCGAGCTACGGGATGTACCTCGATTCATCATCCAACCCGACGCTGACAGACGCCGCAGCAACGGCCAGCAACGCGCACACCGCCGTCGGCGCATACGCCAACGCATCGTCGCCGACGTGGATCGGCGGCACGTCGACCGCGACGGCGACGAACATCGACGGCAGCACGGAGAACGCCTCCGGGATCGATCTCGAGGGCGCAAGCGGCTCAGCGGACGTCCGTGAGGTCGTGGTCCGCGCGACGTCGGTCGCCGGGACGAGCTCCTCCGGTGTGCTCGATGGGCGCGCGGCGGGAGTCTCGACGCTGGACGGCGTCCGAGTGACTGCTGCGGGACCGTCGTCGACGGGGGTGCTCGTCAACTCGTCCGGCGCGGCCCAGATCGTGATCAGCAGCTCGCAGATCGCCGGCGGCACGTCGAGCATCACCAACAACACGGGACCCTCCAGCAGGGTGCTCGTGTCGAACAGCGCACTCAGCGCGATCGCGCCGTTCGTGATCACGTGCGCGTTCGTTGCTAACAGCACGACCGGAGGCACGCTGAACGCCACGTGCGGCTGACGCGGCGCGCCCTGTTGCGGTCTCAGTCGGGCAGCATCGGCATGGACAGGCCTTCGTCCTTGCCGACGAGGACAGCGCGCGTGATGGCCGCGTTCCCGAACTTGACCCGCACCGCGTCGAGCGTGGTGTCGAGCACGCTGTCGCTCAGCTGATCGAACGGCAGCGTCAGCTGCAACGTGTCGTCGTCGTCGAGGTTGGCGACGGAGATGCCCAACCGGGTGACGCCGTGCTCGGCGATCTGCGCCATCACGCCGTCGAGCAGCACTCGCACGACGTGCAGCACGGTCTCGGTGTGTGCAGTCGGCTGGTCGAGTGAGTGCGAGCGGGTGATCGCGCGGTAGTCGTCGAACCTGATCCGCAGCACGATCGTGCGCCCCGCCCGCCCGGCCTTGCGCATCCGGCCCGTCACCCGATCGACGATGCCGACGAGGAACGCGTCCAGCTCGTCGGCCGTTCGCATGCGGTGCCCGAGTGCTCGCTGCGATCCGATCGATCGGCGCCGCTTGCCGGTGGTGACGCGCCGCGGGTCGCGGTTCTCGGCGAGCGCCGAGATGTGCCGACCGGAGTACGGGCCGAGGATGGACGTCAGCACCGGTTCGGGCAGGGATGCGACGTCGGCGACGGTGTAGATGCCACGGTCGTTGAGCTTCCTCGTGGTGATCGGTCCGACACCCCAGAGCTTCTGCACCGGGAGCGGGTGGAGGAACTCCAACTCGCGGTCGGGGTCGACGACGAGCAGACCATCGGGCTTGCCGACCCCGCTGGCGACCTTGGCCAGGAACTTGGTTCGGGCGACGCCGACGGTGATCGGCAGCCCGACCCGCTCGCGCACATCGGCGCGCAGCTTCACGGCGATCTCGCGCGGCGAACCGGCCAGCCGTTGCAGGCCGCGAACCTCGAGGAAGGCCTCGTCGATGGACATCGGCTCGACGAGCGGGGTGACGTCGTCGAACACGGCGAACACCGCCTTGCTGGCCTCGGTGTACGCATCGAACCGTGGCTCGACGAACACAGCTCGCGGGCACAGCTCGCGAGCCATCCGCCCGCCCATCGCGGCTCGGATGCCGAACGCCTTGGCCTCGTAGCTGGCCGCCAACACCACCCCGCCGCCGCCGACGATGACCGGCCGTCCGCGCAGGGTGGGGTCGTCACGCTGCTCGACCGACGCGTAGAACGAGTCCAGGTCGGCGTGCAGGATGGTGGCCTCGTCGGTGGGAACTCGAGGCACAGCTGACACGAACACATGTTCGCACAGGGGTGCGCGGTCGGCAACGGCCACGTTGGAGGGCTGTGGGCGCGGCAGATGTGCCGAGAACCTCCGACCCGGGGACCCTCCGTTCACACGGTGGTCGCGCCGCCGTCTCGGCAGCGCTGCGCTACCGGGATTCGACGAGGGCCTTGAGGCCCTTGAGGTTGCGGCGCCAGATGGCTTTCATCACGAGGTTGCCGCCGATGAGCTCACCGATGCGTCCGCCGAGCCACCACGGGAACGTGAGCTCCTCGGTCCAGGCGAAGCGGGTGCGCCGGTCGATGTCGATCGGGGTCAGGGTGAAGGTGCCGGTGCCGGTGACGAGACCGGTGTGGCGCACACCCATCGAGCGCCCGGGCTCCCACTCGGTGATCTCCATGACGTCGACCAGCTTGATCGGGCCGACCTTGGTGTCGCAGAAGAACTTCGTGCCGACGCCTCGGTGTTGCTCGGTCTGGAAGCGGATCGCGACCGCGTCGTGCATCCAGTCGATGTGGCGCTCGACGGGCTCGACGATCTCCCAGACGCGCTCGGTCGAGGCGTCGATCTCGACACTGACCGCGATGCGGCTCAACCGTCCACCCCGCTGGTGATCGAGATCAGTGCTTGACCGCGATGCGACGCAGCTGCTCGGCAGCGTGCTCTGGCGGGACGATGTTGATCAAGACGCCTGTGCCGCGCTCGAACCCGGCCGTCGTGACCAGCTTCGGCCAGAGGTGCACGTGCCAGTGGAACTCACCGGTGTGCTGGTGCGGGGCGGTGTGGAAGACGAGGTTGTAAGCCACGTCGCCGAACGCTTCCTGCAGGGTGAGCACGGCATCGCGGATGCCCTTGCCGACGCTCTCCAACGATTCATCGCTGGCGTCTTGCAGGTGGAGGTCGTGCTGGCGAGGGATGATCAACAGCTCGAACGCGCTGCCGGCCCAGAAGGGGGAGAGGCAGAGCACGTTGTCGTCGGCGAACACGACCCGCTTGCCGTCGGTCATCTCGGCCTCGACCGTTGCGCAGAGGATGCACGCGCTCTCGAAACGGGCGAACGCACGCTCCTCTTCGAGGATCTCGCCGGGCACGAACGGGAGGCCGAGCAACTGGCCGTGCGGGTGGGCGAGCGACGCCCCGGCCTCGCGACCGTGGTTCATCATCACCTGGGTGTAGCGGATGTTCGGCGTGTTGGCGTGATCGACCAGGCGACGCTTCAGCGCCTGCATGATCTCGGCGATCTTGTGGTCGTCCGACTTCTCGATGCCGCCGTCATGGTCCGGTGTGTAGACCAAGACCTCGTGGATGCCACTGGCCTCGGCCATGACGTGCACCGGACCGAGGTGGTGCACGGCGAACGGCTCGTCACCGTCGAACGCCGGGAACAGGTTCGGCACGACCCGCAGCCGCCAGGTACCACCGTCGTCGACCTGCTCCAGCGCAGGGAGGGTCTTCTCCTCGTTGCCGGGGCAGAACGGACAGGGACGCGACGGGTCGGACTCGATCTCCGGCGCCCGCGGCGCGAAGTCCGTCGGTCGCTCGGCACGTTCCGCCACGATGGTGACCCATCGCCCGGTGAGGGGATTCAAACGCATCTGAGACACTGTCCGGCCAGGATACGACGGTTGCGAGCGCAAGGTGCGGACAGAACCGGATATTTACGCTTTGTTCCTGGTCACGACGTTGGGTGAGACGACGCTGTGTAGACGCTGACGTGTCGAAGGCTGTCGACCGTGTACGGGTGACCGCCGAACTCCTCCCACCGGTCACGTAGGACGAGGCCGGCGGCTGCGGCCATCTGGTCCAACTCGTCGGGGGCTGCGTACCGCACGCTCCACGGCCGCAGGCGGATTCCGCCGGCTTCGGTGAACTCGACGAACTGGCCCTCGGCGAGCGCAGATCCGGCGTCGTACCGAGCGATGCTCAGCACCACTCGGTCGGCGGCGATCGTGCGCACCTCGACATGGCTACCGGTCGTGGCGGTCTCGTCGGGCACGGCGGCCTCGATCACGAAGCAGCCCCCCGAAGCCAGACGCGACGCGACCATGTCGAAGCACGCCTGCTGGCGCTCGCGCGTGCCGAGGTTGAAGAAGGTGTTGAAGGCCACGAACACCACGGACAGCGGGCCGAGCGGGATGTCGTCGACCATGTCGCCGAGCCGGGCATCAACGGTGCCGCCCGCACCGCCCGTCGGCAGCTGGTTGATTCGGAGCCGATCGAGCATCGCCCGGCTCGAGTCGATGCCGATGACGGGCTGCGGACGAACGGCCTCGGCGAGGGGGATCGCCAGGCGGCCGGTGCCGACGCCGAGCTCGACGATCGGCGCGTCGGCACACGCGGCGGCGAGCCGGGTCAGCGCAGCGACCGTCGACGGCACATCGCTGACATCGCCGTACCACTCGTCGTAGACCTCGGCGAACGCATCGCCGTAACTGGCGCTGTCGTAGCCCTGCATGGCGGGTCAGGGTAACCGTGCAACGGGGCTGGTGGCGCCGGCGCGACGGCAGCTCGGCGACGGCGGCCGGCGGTACCCTGCATGGAGTGATTGCCGCCGACACGCTCACCTACCTCGATCACGCGGCCACCACTCCGATGCGCCCCGAGGCGGTAGAGGCGATGTTGCCGTTCCTCACCGAGCGCTTCGCGAACCCGAGTGGTTCGCATCGGTTCGCGCGGTCCGTGCGCCAGGCCGTGGACGAGGCGCGCGACGTCGTCGCCGATGTCGTCGGCTGCAAGCCGGGCGAGGTCGTGTTCACCGGCTGTGGCACCGAGAGCGACAACGCAGCCATCACCGGCACGCAGCAGCGGCACGGAGGCATCGCGGTGTGCTCGGCGGTCGAGCACCACGCGGTGTTGCACGCGGTCGAGCACGGTGGCGGCCGGGTCGTGGCTGTCGATGCCGCCGGGCGGATCGACCTCGACGCGCTGGCTGCCGCGCTCGACGACACCGTCTCGGTGGTCTCGGTGATGGCGGTCAACAACGAGGTCGGCTCGATCAACCCGCTCGATGCCGTGGCGGCCGTCGTGGGTGAGCATGCACCTCGGGCGCTGCTGCACACCGATGCGATCCAGGCTGCATGCTGGCTGGACCTGCGCGACGTGACCCCGCACGTGCAGCTGATGGCGCTGTCAGCGCACAAGTTCGGCGGACCGAAGGGCGTCGGAGCGCTGATCGTGCGACAGGGCACGTCGATCGAACCGCTCCTGCAAGGCGGCGGGCAAGAGCGCGATCGGCGCAGCGGTACCCACAACGTCGCCGGCATCGTCGCCATGGCCGAGGCGTTGCGGCTCACCGACCTCGAGCGTCGCGATGACGTCGTGCGCATCGCGGCGCTGCGCGACCGCCTCGTCGATTCGTTGATCGATCAGCTCGACGACGTGATCGAGACCGTGCCCCGCAACGCCAAGATCGCCGGCTCGGCGCACGTGTGCATCGCCGACATCGAGAGCGAGGCGCTGCTGTACCTGCTCGACGAGGCGGGCGTCTGCGCGTCGGCGGCGTCGGCATGCGCCAGCGGTGCGATGGAGCCCTCGCACGTGCTCGCCGCGATGGGCATCGACAAGCGGTTCGCGGTCGGCGCGTTGAGGATGAGCCTCGGTCGCACCACCACCGGAGCCGACGTCGATCGAGCCACGGCGGTGCTGGTCGACTCCGTCCGCCGCCTCCGGCGATGAGCGTCCCGCGATGAAGGTGCCGCGATGAAGGTCATGGTCGCGATGAGCGGCGGCGTCGACTCGTCGGTGGCCGCAGCGCTGCTGGTCGAGCAGGGCCACGACGTCGTCGGGGTGACGATGCGGCTCTGGGGCGGCGAGAGTGACACCGGCTGTTGCAGCGTGTCCGATGTCGACGATGCCCGGCGTGTCGCCCAGCAGCTCGGGATCGACCACCTCGTCTTCAACTTCAGCGACGACTTCGACACCCACGTCGTCGCGCCGTACGTGCAGGCGCACACGGCGGGCCTCACACCCAACCCGTGCATCGAGTGCAACCGGCACGTCAAGTTCGCACGGCTGAGCGAGCGGGCGACGCTGCTGGGGTTCGACGCGGTGGCGACGGGTCATCACGCTCGCGTGACCCCGGCCGCCGACGGGAGCCACGTCGAGCTGGAGCGGGGTCTCGACCGGGCCAAGGACCAGAGCTATGTGGTGCACATGATCGATCAGGCCGAGCTGGCCCGGACGATGTTCCCGGTCGGCGACATGACCAAGACCGACGTGCGAGCCCATGCCGCCCGGCTCGGGCTGCGCACTGCCACCAAACCCGACAGCCAGGATGTCTGCTTCATCACCAGCACCGGCGGCCGCACCGCGTTCCTCGGCACGCGGATCCCGTTCCGTTCGGCGTCCGTGGTCGACACAGCGGGTGCCGTCGTCGGCTCCGTGCCTGCGGTGGAGATGGTGACGCTCGGCCAGCGGCGGGGCATCGGCCTGCCCGGTGGTGGCCCGAAGCGGTTCGTCGTCGACATCGATGTCGAGGCCGCGGTCGTGACGGTGGGCGACGAAGCCGATCTGCTCACGCCGGGCCACACGGTGCGCGAGATGACGTGGGTCGGCGGCTCACACCGGCTGGCCGACTTCGAGCACGTCCTGGTCCAGTGCAGCGCGCACGGCACTCCGCAGCGGGCGACCGTCACCGTGGTGGCCGACGGTACTGGCGGTTCGCGATCGGTCGAGGTCCGCTGGCTCGATCGGCAACGGCGCATCGCGCCGGGACAGAGCGTCGTCCTGTACGACCCGACGGATCGCTTCGTCCTCGGTGGCGGCATCGCCGCCGCACCGCTGACCGACTGAGTGAGGCCCGCGCCTCAGCCGACGGGCATGCGGCGCGCCCCGGCGGCCGCCAGCGCCCGGCCGGGACGAGACGGGCTGACGAGCACGCTGCGCACGTGCAGCGCGGTGCCGGTGGGCTTGTCGGCGGTGGCCGCCTTGACGATCGTGTCGGTCTCGCGCAGGACGATCTCGATGACCACGCCGGCGGTGCCGCCCGTGAGATCCGCGGCCTCGGTGCCGACCGGGGCGAGGTGCACGGCGGCGATGTCGACGACGCGGAACAGCGCGTTCTCCGCGAGGAGCAGCGGATCGTGCACGACGAGTCCGGCCGGCACGACGACGAGCCAGCGTCGCGACAACTGGTGGAACCGCGAGCCGAGGAACCGTCCTGCGACAGCGGCCAGCACCAACAACGCGCCACCGACGACCCAACGCTCGTTGGCGAGGAACACCGCGCCGGCGACGGACGAAGATGCCAGCACCAACCACGAGAAGGCCATCGGGACCACGAAGGGCACCGGTGGCTTCAGCGGGAAGCGCTGCTCGGCGCCGTACGCAGAGCCCTGGGCCAGCACCATCCCGGTCTCACCGCTGAACCACACGACCACGGCGATCGCGCCGGCGCCGATCCCGAGCGCCAACTTCCCGCCGGCGACGGCGCCGCCGAGCCCGGCCGTCAGCGCGACGATCGGGGCCAGCGGTGCGATCAATCGACCGACGGTGATGCTGACCGTGCTGGGCACGAAGGTGGCGAGCAGCACCGATGTCCACGTGGCCCACGCCAGCACGGCAGCGATGACCTTGCCGACGTCGGGCAGCGTCGACGTGGCGTCGCCGAGCAGTGGCACGAACGCGAGTGGCTGCAGCAGCCACACCACTCGGAGGATCCACGCCGGGGTCCGGGACGCGTCGGCCGAAGGAGCATCTGCCTGGGTTTGCATGGTCTCAGCTCGGCTCGTCATCGTTCACGGAATGGAAACACGACCGGTAGTGCTCGCTCTTCCGGGCTGTGTCAGGCTAACGGCCACAGCGAGCGTCACGAACTCGGGAAGGGAGGCGTCATGCTGACTCGGCTCAACAGCAGTCGATCGAAACCGCCTCCACACATGGCGTCGCGGGTGGTCGGCGGGATGTCGATGGCCATCGGCAGCCTGCCCCATCGATCGTTGTCCGATGCGATCGACCTCAGCCTCTCGTCCACCGACATCGCCACCATCCCGACGCTGCCGCGCCGCTCGCCGGCCGAGAGCATGGTGGCCCAGGCGCTCGTCGGACTGCCAGGTGTCACGGTCGGTCAGTACGGCTCGATCGCGATCGACTCGGCCGGCATCCACGCCAACGAACCCGTGCGCACCGACCTCGACCACGACGCCTTCGCCGGCTTCCGGGCCTTCCTCGCCCGCGCGTCGGCCGAGGGTCTCACCGGCCCGGTGAAGTGGCAGTTCGTCGGTCCGATCACGCTCGGCCTCGCCCTGCAGCGCGCCGGCGTGCTGCCGCAGACCGCGTTCGAGATCGCGACGCGTTCGGTGCGCGGGCACGTCAGCAACCTCCTCGCGGCGATTCGCACCGCGCTGCCGGACAGCGAGCAGATCGTGGTCATCGACGAGCCGGAGTGGGGTGCTCTGCAGGAGCCCGGCTTTCCCCTCCCGCCCGACGTCGCGATCGATCTGCTGTCCGGGGCGTTGGCGGTCATCGAACCGGTCGCGATCGCGGGCGTGCACTGCTGTGCGTCGGCCGATCTCCAGTCGCTGATGGCTGCCGGTCCGAGCCTGGTGTGCGTGCCGGCGACGCTCTCGCTCGTCGAACACGCCGGACACCTCCAGCGGTTCCTCGAGAACGGGGGCTGGGTCGCGTGGGGTGCCGTGCCCACCGAGGGGCCGGTGCCGATGAGCGCGGAGCGTCCGTGGAAGCGGCTGTGCGATCTGTGGTGCCAGCTCGTGCAACGCGGCTGCAGCCCGGCGTTGCTCCGCCAGCAGAGCTTGATCACCCCGGAGTGCGGGCTCGCCCTGCACCACACGTCGGTGGCCGAGCGCGTGCTCCGCATCAACGCCGAGATCGCCGGTCGCGTCCGCGATCAGAGCACGGCGACCCGGTTCTCGTTCGGTGCGTGAACCGAGTCCTCCCGTGATGCCCCGGGCGACGGTGACACCCGTTCACTAGTCTGCGGACGTGGACGACACGCCTGATGCACTGCCCGACGACGAAGCGCGCCTCGTCGAACTGCGCGCCCTGATCGCCCACCACAACCACCGCTACAACGATCTCGACGATCCCGAGATCAGCGACGCCGACTACGACATCCTGATGCGCGAGCTGCGCGGCTTGGAGGAGCTGCACCCGGAGCTGCAGACACCGGACTCGCCGGCCGAGAAGGTGGGCGGTGGCGTCTCGGCAACGTTCGCTCCGGTCATCCACCGGGTGCCGATGACCAGCCTCGACAACGCGATGGACGGCGGCGAGCTGGACGCGTGGGGCGAGCGCTTGCTCCGTGGCTTGGCCGGGCAGCCGACCTCGTTCGTGTGCGAGCTGAAGATCGACGGTCTCGCGATGAGCCTGCGCTACGAGCACGGCGTGCTCGTGCAGGCCGCCACCCGCGGCGATGGGCGCGTGGGTGAGGACGTCACCGCGAACATCAAGACGATCGGTGTGATCCCGCACACGTTGCAGGCCGTGGGCGGGGTGACCGTGCCGGAGGTGCTCGAGGTGCGGGGCGAGGTGTACATGCCGCTCGCCAGCTTCAACGCGCTCAACGCCGCGGCGATGGAGGCGGGGGAGAAACTGCTCGTCAACCCGCGCAACGCCGCCGCCGGCAGCCTGCGTCAGAAGGACTCGCGCATCACCGCCAAGCGGTCGCTGAGCTTCTGGAGCTACCAGCTCGGCGAGGTCGTCGGCGGCCCGGAGTTCACCTCGCACCACGAGACGTTGGAGTTCCTGCGCGCCCTCGGCTTCCCCGTCAACCCCGAGGTCCGCCAGCTCTCCACCGTTGCCGAGGTCGCCGAGTTCTGCGCAGGCTGGCAGGAGCACCGCCACGACCTCGACTACGACATCGACGGATGCGTCGTCAAGGTCGACGATCTCGCTCAGCGCGAGCAGCTCGGGTTCACGTCGCGCGCGCCGCGCTGGGCAATCGCGTTCAAGTTCCCGCCGGAGGAACGCACCACGTTGCTGCGCGACATCATGATCTCCGTCGGCCGCACCGGCCGGGTCACCCCGTTCGCCGTGCTGGAGCCGGTGTTCGTCGGCGGCTCCACTGTCGGCATGTCCACGCTGCACAACCAGGACCAGGTCGCGCTGAAAGACGTGCGCCCCGGCGACACCGTCATCGTCCGCAAGGCCGGCGACGTGATCCCCGAAGTCGTCGGGCCGGTGCTGTCGTTGCGTCCCGAAGGCAGCGAGCCGTGGGTGTTTCCCACCACCTGCCCGTGCCCGTTGCAGAGCGAGCTCGTCCGGCCCGAGGGGGAGGCGAACATCACGTGCATCGAGGTCGGCTGCCCGTTCCAGCGCGATCAGCGGATCATCTACTTCGCTTCGCGCGGTGCGATGGACATCGAAGGCCTCGGTGAGCGCACCGTCATGCAGCTCAGCCAGGCGACGCGGGCGGACGGGACGAGCCTGGTCACCACGCCGGCCGACATCTACTTCCTCACGGTCGAGGACCTCCTCCAGCTCGAAGGGTTCGCGACGGTCAGTGCCGAGCGCCTCGTCGCAGCGATCCAAGGCTCCAAGGCCCGGCCTCTGCCCCGGCTGTTGACCGCGCTCGGCATCAAGCACCTCGGGCCGTCTGCCGCCGAAGGCTTGAGCCGTGCCTTCGGCAAGCTCGACGCGATCATGGACGCCAAGGAGGCCGACCTGGCGATGACCGAGGGCCTCGGCGGGATCATCGCTGCGTCGATCACCCGATGGTTCGCCGTTGCCGACAACCGGGCGTTCATCGAGCGCCTGCGCGAGGCCGGTGTCGACTTCGGCAACGTGGTGATCAGCCGTCAGCCGCAGGTGCTGGCGGGCAAGGCCGTGGTGGTCACCGGGTCGGTCGAGGGCTACACCCGCGAAGAGGCCGAGGCCGCGATCAAGGACCGTGGCGGCAAGAGCCCGGGCAGCGTGAGCAAGAAGACGTTCGCCGTCGTGGTCGGCGCCGAGCCCGGTGCGTCGAAGGTCACCAAGGCCACTGAGCTGGCCATCCCGATGCTCGACGAGGCCGGCTTCGCCCATCTCCTCGACACCGGCGAGCTGCCGAGCACCTAGCGCGGCCTACACAACATCGAACTGCCAGGTGAACGTCGGCTTGGCGAACTTCGGTCCCTCAGTGATCTTCCAGTAGACGACC
This sequence comes from Ilumatobacteraceae bacterium, assembly GCA_025463425.1. GTDB lineage: Bacteria > Actinomycetota > Acidimicrobiia > Acidimicrobiales > Ilumatobacteraceae > WLMZ01. Next base: position 25,632 of record JAOBWQ010000029.1, read on the forward strand.
GACACGGTGTTGACCCCGGTGGCGAACTTCTCGATCAACGCGCCGGTGGTAGGGGTGAACGTGAGCGTGTCGTTGCCGGGCTCGAAGATCACTGCGGGCGGCAGATCGACCTCACGGCCCGGCGCGGCGGCAGCCAGGCTGTCCAGCGACACGGTCGGCAGTTCGATCCCGTTGACGATCAGCTTCCCGGTGTAACCGACGATCAGGTCGACCTGGATCTTCTCCTGGGACTGGACCTGGGTCGCAGTGCGCACGGGCGTGATGTTCTCGATCTCGGGCGGCAGCTTCTGGGCGGCCTTGCCGGTGACCGAGCTGGCCAGGCCGGCGAACACCAAGACGATGCCGAAGGCGATCGCCAGACTGGCTGCGCCACGCTTGACCTTCGGACTCAACCGGCTCACCCGAACATTCTCCGTCACAGCCGCCCGTTTCCCACCATTTCCGGTGATCGGTGGCGTCACATCCCGATCGTGCGGGGAGAGGTCGAAGAGCTGCGCGGGAGCGCGCCGCCGACCATCGGAGGGGCGGAACCGCTATCTTCGATTGCCCATGGCGACGAACCCCTCGCTCATCGGCCAGCTCATCGCCGGCCGCTATCGCGTCGAGCAGCGACGCGGGGTGGGCGCGCACGGCGTGGTCCTCGACGCGCTGGACGAGCAGGCCCAGCGGGTCGTCGTGATCAAGATCCTGATGCCCCAGTTCGCCGGGGACACCGCATCCGAAGCACGGTTCCGGCTCGAAGCACAGGTCGCGGCCTCGTTCTCGCACCCGAACCTCAATGCCGTGCTGGATTGGGGCGTCGAGGAGATCGAAGGCGCCAAGGTCCCGTTCCTCGTGCTGGAGAAGCTGCCCGGCGGCAGCCTGCGTGACATGATCGATCGAGGCCGCCTGCTGACGCCGTCGCAGGCGTTGATCGTCGGGCTCGACGTCTGCCGCGGGCTCGATGCGATGCACCGGCGAGGGGTCATCCATCGCGATCTCCGGCCTGCCAACATCGCGTTCGGCGAGGATCGCCACGCGCAGATCCTCGACGTCGGCATCTCCCGCTACGTCGCCGAGACGACCTGGGCCGAGCCCAGTGCCGCCGGCATCGACGCGGCCCGCTACGCGTCACCCGAGCAGGCCCGTGGCGCCACTCCGACCGACGGCAGCATGACCTCGGCCACCGACATCTACGCCCTGGCGCTGGTGCTGATCGAGTCGGTCACCGGTCAGGTGCCGTTCGTGTCGGACTCCACGGTGGCCACCCTGAACGCCCGGCTCGATCGACTGATGCCGGTGTCGGCCGACTTCGGTCCGCTGGCGTCGGTGCTGTCGCGTGCCGGGAGTGCCGTGGCGAGCGATCGCTACACCGCAGCCGAGCTCGGCCGGGCGCTGGTGCAGGCCGCCGGCAAGCTGCCCCGTCCGACCCCGCTCGAAGTCGTCGGCGGTGGCAGCGGTCTGTTCGGTGACAGCACCGGCGGCACCCGGCGCCCGGTCGACCCGACCGGCTCGATGCAGGTGCCGACCCCGACGATCGCCGACGCGTTGCCCGACCTGTCCCCGGCCTCCGGGGCGCCCACACTCGTTCCCATCGCGTCCGGCGCAACCGTCATCCCGGGGCCGGCTCCGATCGCGCCCGCACCAGCGGCCGCGGTGGATGTGCTTCCTGTCGTAGCGCTGGGCACGATCACAGCGGCGTCGCCGGTCATGGCCCGCTTCGATCCGCAGACCGGACAGCCACTGGCCACACCCGCGCCGGCACCGGCGTCGACGCCGGTGGTCCCGGACGCAGCCCCACCCGTGGTCGCGCCCTACGACTTCAGCCTCGACGACGACGTCACCGCTCCGCCCACGACGCGGAGCCGGAAGGGGCTCTGGATCACCCTGGCCGTGATCGTCGTCGCCGCCCTCGTGGCGGGCACCTTCGTCGTCTACGGCCTCGTCAAGGACGCGACGCACACCGTCCCTGACCTGGCCGGGCTCACCGAGGCCGTCGCCCGCAACCGGATCGCCGAGGACGGCTGGACGGTCGTCGTCACCAACGAACGCAGCGACCTGCAGGCTGCCGGCAACATCATCCGCACCGACCCGGCGCCCGGTGTGAAGCTGCCGGAGGGCAAGGCGATCACGCTCGTCGTCAGCGATGGCGCAACCCTCGCCGCGCTGCCCGACGTCACCGGGCTCACCCTCGATGCCGCGACCGCGCTGCTCGCCGCCAGCCACCTCGGCATCACGGTGGCTCAGCAGATCAGTGACGACAACGTGCCCGACGGCTCGATCATCTCCTGGACCGTGCCGGCCCAGCCCGGGCTGACCGCCGGCGCCGAGGTCATGCAGGCAACGGTGGTGGCCGTCGTCGTGTCCCAGGGGCCCGCACCGCGCCAGGTCCCGTCGTTGATCGGTCTCGACCTGCCCGGTGCGACTGCGGCGCTGGCTGCCGTGCAGCTCGGGATCATCCAGGCGCCGGATGTCTTCAGCCACGATCAGCCGGTCGGGGCCGTTGCGGAGCAGTCGGCGCCGATCGGGTCGTCTCTCGCCCGGGGTGAATCGGTGACGGTTGCGCTGTCGAAGGGCCAGGACCTCGTCGCGGTGCCGGCGCTCGGCGGCCTGGCCTACCCCGACATCGAGGCCGCGCTCACCGGTGCTGGCCTGCGGGTCGGCAAGGTCAAGGGCAACAAGGACACCGGGATGATCAGCGATGCGACGGTCGGCGGCGTCTCGTTGGTGCCGGGCCAGCAGCTGGAGCGCGACACCAAGGTCGACCTCGTGTTCGTCGATCCACCGCCGACCACGACGGTTCCACCGGACACCGTGCCCGTTTCGTCGCCGTAGGTGTCGGGTCGTTAGCGTTCGCCCATGACCACACTCGACGGACGCGTTGCCATCATCACCGGAGCCGGGCGGGGCATCGGCCGAGAGCACGCGCTGCTGTTCGCCGCCGAGGGCGCCAAGGTCGTGGTCAACGATCTCGGCGGCGCCAACGACGGTTCGGGCACCGATGCGACACCCGCGCAGGAGGTCGCTGCTGAGATCCGCGCGATGGGCGGCGAGGCGATCGTGAACGGGGACAACGTGGCCGACTGGGAAGGCGCGCAGCGGCTGATCAACAGCGCGATCGAAGCCTTCGGAGACCTCGACATCCTGGTCAACAATGCCGGCATCCTGCGCGACCGGGTCCTCGTCAACATGACCGAGGACGAATGGGACGCAGTGATCGCGGTGCACCTCAAGGGTCACTTCGCACCGTCGCGGTGGGCTGCGGCCTACTGGCGCGAGCAGACCAAGGCCGGCATCAGCAAGCCGCGCAACCTGGTCCACACCTCGTCCACCTCCGGCCTGTTCAGCAACCCGGGGCAGACCAACTACGGGGCGGCCAAGTCAGGCATCGCCACGTTCAGCCAGATCTGCGCCAAGGAGCTC
>JAOBWQ010000052.1 GCA_025463425.1 Ilumatobacteraceae bacterium
GGGTGGGTCAGCAGGATCTTCATCATGAACCGGTCGCGCTGTGCATCGGGCAGTTGGTAGACGCCCTCGCTCTCGATCGGGTTCTGCGTGGCGACGACGAAGAACGGCTTCGGTACCTGATGGGTGACCCCGCCGATCGTGACCTGTTGCTCGGCCATGACCTCGAGCAGCGCCGACTGCACCTTGGCGGGCGCCCGGTTGATCTCGTCGGTGAGGAGGAAGTTGACGAAGATCGGTCCGAGCTCGACGTCGAACTTCTCGCTGGACACCCGGTACACGCGCGTGCCGACGATGTCGCTCGGCAGGAGGTCGGGCGTGAACTGGATCCGGGCGAAGGTGCCGCCGGTGACCTTCGCCAGCGTTTCTGCGGCGAGTGTCTTCGCGAGACCCGGCACGCTCTCGAGCAAGCAGTGGCCGCGCGAGAGCAATCCGACGATGATCCGCTCGAGCATGCGCGGTTGGCCGACGATGATCTTGCGCAGCTCGAAGAACACCTTCTCGACGGTTGCCGCCGTCGCTGCCGTCTGGTCCTGCGCCACAACCTGTTGATCCACGGCGCAGACTCTACGGGGCCGTCGTTGCCACTGGGCTTCGCCCTGGGAGCGCTGCCCGACGGAGGTTCAGTGCGGGTTCAGCGCGGGCTCACTGCTCCTCGGGGATCCCGAAGTGCTCCATGTACGGTGCGAACCGCTTCCGTTCGGAATCGATGTCGAGGCCGAGATCGTCGATGCTGTGCTGATGGCTGCCGCTCTTCGCCGCCGGCTTGCCATCGAGGTGATGGGCGACGCGCTCGCCGAGCCCCGCGTCGTCGAGCCCGAAGTGGCGAGCGATCGAGGTGACGACGCCGGCCTGGTCACGGACGAACTCGTCGAAGCGCACGTCGACCACCTGTCCGTCGGTCAGCAGTCCGCTGCGCCGGGCCGCCAGTACGGCATCGAGGTTGCGACCGAACTGGGCCATGTTCTCGCGGGCGAGTGCGTGGTAGTCGACCGATTCGGCGTGTCCCCACCGCAACGTCGCCGTGAGGCTGGTGACCGAGCTGATCATCGCCAGCGGGTCCCGGTGACAGACCACGACGCGAGCATCCGGGTACATGTCCAGCAGCAGCGGGAGGTGGGCGAGGTGGCTGGGCGCCTTGAGCACCCACGTGCGGTCCGGGTGGCGCCGTTGCAGCAACTGCAGCACGAGTCGGTGGTACTCGTAGGCCGGGCGCATGTCGCACGTGGCCAGCCAGGCGCCGTAGCTGGGCGTCGGGTAGTGCGCGGCCAGGACGTCGGAGCGGAACGTCATCAACATCGCCGACGGGTCCTCGCGGGGCACTCGTGCACCCTGCACGTGCATGCCGTCGAACGACGGGTTGAGCGAGGCCGACAGTCGCACGTCGCGATCGGCCAGCGGGATGCGCGGATCGTCGACCGTTTCCCCGTCGGCGTTCGGTGTGGGCGGTGGCGCCGGCCACCAGTACTCCCACGCCAGCGGCGCACGCGTCCCGGGCAGGAGGGCGAGCAGCTCGTGCATCACCGAGGTGCCGGCCCGCGGGCTGCCGGTGACGATCACCGGCGCGACGATCCGCTCCTCGAGCACGCCCGGGTCCAGGGTGACGGCCTGGTGGATCCGCAGCCGGTTCTCGAGGGAACGAAGGATCACCTCGCGGACCCGCCACCGGCCGACGATGTGGAGACGGGCTTCGCCCTCGACCGAATCGACGAACCGATGCAGCGGTTCGAGCCACTCGAGATCGTCGCCCCAGTCGTCGAGACCAGCGCGCACCCGTGCCTCGGCCAGCAGTTCCTCGACGACGAGTGGTTGAGCGGCGAGCGCGTACACCGGCCCGCCCTCGCCGTCGATCGCGTGCTGCACCCACGCCGGGCGAGGCCCCGGCTCCCAGCTCATCGGCGGTGCCTTCGGGCGACGCTCGTGCGGCGGCGGCGCACGACAGCGGCGCGGTCGATCGGCACCTCGACGGTGAGGTCGGCGACGGGAACGACGACGCACTCGGGCGCGACCGACTCGGCCTCGTCCGCCCAGATCCAACGGAAGATCAGCTGTCCCTCGACGTGGCCGGCGGTGTCGATCCAGTTCGGTGTGCCCGGATCGGTCGCGGACAGCACGACCCGGACCCGGCCGTCGTCGTCGACGAGCGCCTGCGCGTTGTTGATCGTGGTCTGCCGGTTGCGATAGTCGAGCACCTCGAACCAGCCGAGGCTGTACGGCTGCAGCGACCAGTAGCGCGCCCGGGGCGGCGTGAAGGTGATGTGCATCGCCTCGTCGGCGGAAAGCAGCCAGTGGCCGAATCCGTAACGGATGCTGAGCCCTCCACCTTCCTGCGCACTCGGGGCCTCGATCGTGTTCGGCGGGACTCGGTCGAGGATCTCGCGCTGGTAGTCGTTCCAGTAGGTGGCCGACGTGCCGACCCACCGGCTGATCTCGCCCAGCATCTGCGCCATCCGGTCCGGACCGAGCGGCGCCGGATACGGCTGGGTGCGGTCGAGCCGTTCGATGTCGAACCAGCCGGGCTCCTGCGCTGCCCAGTCGGAGAAGATCTGGCGAACCTGGATGCGACGCGTCTCCGCGGCCATCGGCAGCCAGTTGCCGGGGCGCTCGGTGCCGCCGACGATCAGTTCGAACGAACCGTCCGGTTCCACGGTCAGCTCGCTCGCCGACACCTCGTGGCTGACGCTGGTCTGGCCGAGGGCCATGTCGCCGCCGGTCGCTGTGAACAGCACGTCCAGCGCGCTGCCGACGCGCCCGGCGATCCGGTATGTACCGGTGCCGTCGACTCGGGCGCGCAGGTTGCGGTTGTCGGCGCTCGGGCCGCCGAACATCACTGCGTCGTCGGTGGTCCGCACGAAGGCCGGGAAGTCGGGATCGCCGAACTCCACCGACCACTGCGTCGCGAACGTGAGCATCCGCAGCAGATGACGGAAGCCCTCGGCTCGGTCGGTGGGACCAGCAGGGAAGTCGGGGGCGCAGATCCGTTCCCCGACGGCCCCCAGTTCACGGCACAGCGCGCGCCAGGCGATGAGGTCGGCTGAGACAACTGGCTCGGTCACGGCCGGTTCGCTCACGCCCGTCCGGCATGCGCGGAGAGAATGCGGGCCAGGCAGCCGGTGATCTTGCGGGCACAGGCGAGGTCGAGGAACTCGTTCGGACCGTGCGCGTTGCTGCCTGGCCCGAGGACGCCGGTGATCACGAACTGCGCGTCCGGGAACATCTTGCCGAGCATGCCCATGAACGGGATCGTGCCGCCCTCGCCGAACGCTCGCGAAGGCTGGCCGAAGTGCTCGACCGAGGCGTGCTCCAGTGCCTCGTCGAGCCATGCCGCGAACGGCGGAGCGTTCCAGCCGGGAGCAGTGTCGATCGACGTCGTGACGACCGCGCCGGACGGCGGCGATGCCCGCAACGCCGTGCGAAGTGCAGCCCCGGCCGCCTCGTGGTTGCACGTGGGCGGGAGACGGAAGCTGAGCTGCAGGCTGGTCGACGGGCGCAGGACGTTGCCGGCGACGCTGACGTCGGGGATGCCGGCCACCCCGGTGATGCTCAGGCTCGGCAGCCAGGTGTGCGCGATCAGCTGCCCAGCGGGATCGTCGACCATCGGCCGAGCACCGGGCACGAACGGGAAGTGGGTCGAGATCGGTGCGGGGAACTCGGCTGCCGTGGCCGCGGCCTGGGTGGTGCGGTCCGCAGGGATCTCGACGTGCATCTCGGGGAGGAGGACCCTGCCGGTGGTCGAGTCCTCGACGCGGTCGAGGAGCTCGCGGATGATGCGGAACGACGAGGGCACGATGCCACTCGCCTCGCCGGAGTGGACGCCCTCGGTGAGGACCTGCACGGTCAACGTGCACGCCGCCATGCCGCGCAGCGACGTGGTGACCCAGAGCCGCTCGTAGTCCAGGCAGCCGCTGTCCAGGCACAGCACCAGTGAGGGCGTACCGATGCGCTCGCGCAGCGCGACGAGGTGGGCCGGCAGATCGGGGCTGCCGCTCTCCTCACTGGCCTCGATCAGGACGATGCACCGGTTGTGGGCCATGCCCGTCGTTTGGGCGACCTCGATCGCCGCCAGCGAGGCGAACGCCGAGTAGCCGTCGTCGGCACCGCCGCGCCCGTACAGCCGACCGTCTTCTTCGACCGGTGTCCACGGGCCGAGTCCATCGCGCCAGCCGACCATCTCCGGCTGCTTGTCGAGGTGGCCGTACAACAGCACCGGGTCGTCGTTCGAGCCGCCGTTCGCGGCCGGGATCTCGATCACGATCAACGGCGTGCGGCCATCGATCTCGTGCACGTCGATGCGCAGCCCTGCGATCGGCCGGGCAGCACACCAGTCGCGGACGAGGTCGACGGCGCGCTGCATGTGACCGTGCTCGCGCCACTCGGCATCGAACGCCTCGGACACGTTCGGGATGCGGATGTAGTCGTGCAGCGCGGGCTCGATGTGGTGCGACCAGATCCGCTCGATCAGGAGCTGGGCCTCCGTCTTGCGCACGCTCCCAGTCATCGCGTCACTGCCGTCAGCCGGTCGATGACGGCCTCTGCCTCGGCCACGATGGAGCGCACGATGTCGCCGGCCGGGGTGATCTCGTTGATCGCCCCGACGCCCTGCCCCGCGGGCATGAACTCGCGTGCCGCGTCCACGTCGGTGCCGCTCGGCCAGCCAAGGTGGTTCACGCCGGCTCGGGCCGCAGCGAACGCCTGCTGTGGGAACTTCTGCAGCTCGTCGGGGTTCCGCTCGAAGTGGTTGGTCCAGTCGTTGCGCACGACCCGGCACGTCTTGCCGGTGTAGCTCTTGCTGATCACCGTGTCGTCCTCCAGCGCGGCGAGCAGCGCGTCCTTGTAGCCGTTGACGGCCTGCGCTTCCGGGGTGGCGATGAAGCGCGTGCCGATCCAGACGCCGTCCGCGCCGAGCGCCAGCGCAGCCGCGAGGCCACGCCCGTCGAACAGCCCGCCTGCCGCGACCACGGGCACCTTGTCGCCGACGGCGTCGACCACCTGCGGCACCAGCGCCATCGTCGCCACCAGTCCGGTGTGCCCGCCGGCCTCGGTGCCCTGGGCGACGACGAAGTCGCAGCCACTCGTCACCGCGGCGACTGCGTGGCGGACCTTGCCGCACATGCTGCCGACGATGATGTTGTTCGAGTGCAGCAGGTCGACGACCTCGCGGGGCACGCCCAGTCCGGCGACGAAGATGCTGGCCCCGCCGTCGATCACGTCCTGGATGCCGGACTCGACCTGACCCTCGAACGCAGTGAGGAGGTCGACCCCGAACGGCTTGGCGGTCAGCGACCGGACGAGCTGCATCTCCTCGGGCAGCTGGCCGGGACGCATCGTGCTGGCGCCGAGCGTGCCGATCCCGCCTGCCTCGCTGACGGCGGCGACGAGGGCGTGGTAGCTGACCCCGCCCATGCCCGCCAGCATCACGGGGTGCTCGATCTCCAACAGCTCGGTGAGTCGGGTGTGCATGCGGGTCACCGTACCTCTGCGGCGTAGGCCCCCTTGCGGCGGAACATCGCCCGGTGCCACCGCGATGGTGTGAACGCGACGGCGCGCGGCTCGTCTTCGAACATCCATCGCGCGAAGTTGCGGCGAGTCCAGCCGCTGAGGGCCACGACGCGCACCGCGCCACGAGCAGCGCGGTCGGTGGCGAGCACCTTGCTGAGCAGGATCGACATCCGATGGTCGGCGAAGAGGTGGTCCGCGACGTGACGGCGGTAATGCGCACGTGTGGCTTCCGCGTCGAGACCGCCGCCGGACAGCACGGCCTCGGCGGCCAGGCGCCCGGTGAGCAGGGCCTGGCCGATGCCCTCGCCGGTCAGCGCGTCGGTGGCCGTCGCTGCATCGCCGACGAACAGGACCCGCCCGGTCGCCAACGTCGTCGAATCGATCCGCGCCGGGATCGGCCACGCGGTGTGCCGACCCTCCATCTGCACGTCGGGACCCAACGCAGCGCGGATGTGGTCGCGCTGGAGCAGGTCCGGCCAGGTCGTCTTCATGTCCTGCACCTTGCGGGTGCCGTCGCGCAAGACGCCGAAGCCGACGTTGGCGCGGCCGTCGGGGAGGGGGAACGACCAGGCGTAGCCGGGGAGGAGATCGGGCTCGAACCACACGTAGAGCCGTCGCGCCGCCGGGCCGGTGACGTTCGTCGCGTACTGGCGGAACCCGTGCCACTCGCCGAGGTAGCCGGGTGTGCTCCCACCGAGCGCCTTGCGCACCGGTGACCACATCCCGTCGGCGGCGATCACGTAGCGGGCCCGGATCGCGCCGACCCCGGTGATCTCGACGGCGATTGTCTCGCCTGCTGGATCAGTGTCGACGAGGCCGGCGAAGGCGTGCCCGTCGAGCAACGTCGCGCCCGCCGCGACTGCGTGCCGCACGAGCGCGGCATCGAGCTCCACCCGCGGCGTGACCGCAGCGAACTGGCCGTCACCGACGAGCGGCACCTCGACCTCGTGACCGCTCGGCGAGCGCAACCACGCGGCGTCGACCCTGGTCCAGCTCGGCACGTCACTGGGATCGAACCCGATCGTCTCCAGCTCGCGCAGGGCCAGGGTGGTCAGGCCGTCGCCGCAGCACTTGTCGCGCGGGAACACGGCCTTGTCGACCATCACCACGTCGCGGCCGGCCGCGGCGAGCACGCGTGCCGCCGCCGATCCTGCCGGTCCCGCCCCGATGATGACGACGTCGGTGACACGTTCCGGGAGCACGCTGGCAGGCTACGGCGCTGTCGCCCCGCGCCTCAGATTGGTCGACGCAGACAGAGGGCACTTTATGATGTCGCCCATGAGCAATCGTCTGTGTGAGGGCCGGATCGCAATCGTCACCGGAGCGGGTCGTGGCATCGGCCGCGAGCACGCCCTGAGCCTGGCCAGCCAGGGTGCGAAGGTGGTCGTCAACGACCTCGGCGGCAACGTCGACGGGTCCGGCGGCGACAAGTCGCCGGCTGAGCAGGTCG
>JAOBWQ010000072.1 GCA_025463425.1 Ilumatobacteraceae bacterium
GCCGACCGAGCGCCGGTTCCACCGCGTGGTTGACCTTCACGGTCGTGGCCGACGACATCAGGTCACCGATCAGTCCGCTGACCGCCGCGGTCGCCCGCCGATCGTCGGCGCGGTAGCGCTTGATCCGAGAGTCGAGGGTGCGGGTCGCCACGGCGACGCCGAGCAGCGGGATCACCAGCACGGCCGTGGCGCCGATGTCGACGCTGCCGAGGATGAACCCGGCGAAGACCGTGAACACGACCCCGGCGGAGACATCGACGAGGCCGTCGACGAACATCGTGACGTCCTCGGTGTCGTCGCGGAAGTGGGTCACCGCCTCGCCCGCAGAACCGACGGGTTGCCCGGCCTCGGGACCGCCGCTCGCCATCTGTGCGACGAGGAGGTTGGCGCGGATCAGGCTCTGCATGTGCACCCAGGCCTGGGTCCAGAGCAGAGCACCGAAGTGGATCGACGCCATCCGCAACGTCTCGGAGAGAGCGAGGAGCGCGGCGAGGACGTAGACGTGGCCGGTGTGGCGATGCGAGATCGCGTCGAACCCGCGCCCGAGCAGCCAACCGTTGGCGACGGGAAAGGTGAAGAAGAGCACGAAGCAGAACCAGCCGAACCAGAACGTGCGCGGTTCGTGTTGGCTGATCCGCCAGGCGATCCGCATCACGCTGATCTCCGGTGCCGGCACGCCAGCACCGACGTCATGGTCGGGATCGGGGTCGGGGTCGGCGCTCATCGCGTCATCGCGTCGCCGAGGGTGTCGTCCTGGTCCATGTCGAGGGCCAGCTCGAGCAGGTGGTGGAACCGGCCGCCGTCGAGGTCGGCGAGCACCGAACGATCGCCGTGCTCGACCACGCGACCGTGGTCCATCACGATGATCTCGTCGACGTGACGCAGCGTCGACAGCCGGTGGGCCACGATCACCGTCGTGCGACCCGACATCAACTGGCGCACGCCCGCTTCGATGCGGGCCTCGGTGCGCGGATCGACTCGCGCTGTGGCTTCGTCGAGCACCACCAGATCGGGGTCACGCAGCCACACCCGGGCGAGCGCCAGCAGCTGCGCTTCGCCGGCCGACAGACCGGTGCCTCCGGCGCCGAGCGGGCGGTCGATGCCCGCGTCGACGAGTGCCTCCAGCCCCGCCAGGCGGAGCGCGTCGCGTACGGCTTCGTCCGTCGGTTCGGGATCGAACAGGGTGACGTTGTCGCGGATCGAGCCGGCCAGCAGCTCGACCTCCTGGGGGATCAGCGCGACCCGGCGGCGGAGATCGGTGAGGGGGATGTCGCCGATCGGGACGCCGCCGAGGCGGACGGTGCCGGCGCTCGTGTCGACCAGACGCAGAAGCAGGCGAGACAGCGTCGTCTTCCCGCTCCCGGTACGGCCGACGATGCCCACCGAGCGGCCGCTCGCGATCGAGATGTGCACGTCGCTCAGCACCGTCTCGCCGTCGCCGTAGTCGAACGTCACCCCGTCGAGCTCGATCGACAACGGGCCGTGCGGCGGATCGACGGTGCCGGAGTCGACGATCGTTGCCTCGACCGCGAGGAGGTCGATGACACGCACCATCGCACCGTTCGCCTTCTGCACCGTCTCCAGCTGCTGGACGACGTCCTCCAACGGGCGAGCGAGGAGCAGCACGTACTGGAACAGCAAGAAGGCGGTGCCGACGGTGATGACCCCGCGCTCGACGAGCGCCGCGCTGGCGATGAGTGTCAGCACCGAGCCTCCGGCGACCGAGCCCTGGACGCCCCACCAGAGGCGCAGGAATGCCCGCTCCCGGCGGACGGCGCTGTCCATCGTGTCGGCGCTGTCTTCGACGAACCGCCCCATCGCGTGTGCGGCGGCGCCGTTCGCGCGCAGGTCCTCCGCAGCGGTCAGCCGTTCCTCGATCCCACCGTAGAGGCGCGCGTACGAGCCCATCTCGTCCGACGACTCGCCGACGGCCCGATGCCGGCTGCGGGCCACGACGGCGGCGGCGAGCAGCACATAGACCGCCATGCCGATCGCAAGCCGCCAGTCGACGAACGCCAGCACGATCAACATGCCACCGACCAAGAGCACGGCGCCGACGACCTTCGGGACGACGCGTCCCAGGAAGTCGGACACCGACGTGACGTCGCCGTCGACGCGCTGGATCAGCTCGCCGGGCGTGTGCCGCCGATGGAACTCGTGATCGAGGCCGAGCACGTGTCGCGCCATGTCGAGCCGGATCTGGTTGGTGGTCCGCCACGCCGTGATCGTGGCGAACCAGGCGACGACCACGGAGATCAACTGGGTTGCGACGGCGATCACCAGGAACAGCACGGCGAGCACACTGAGCTTGCCGGCGGTCGTGCCGGCCGTGGCCAGGTCGACGATGCGGCGCACCACCAGCGGCCCGCCCAGCGACAGCGCCGAGCTGACCGCGATCAGCACACCCAACCCGATCCACCGGAGTGAATCGGGCCGGAGCAGCGCCAGCAAGGCGCGCAGTCGAGACGTCGCTGCGGCCGACGTGTTCCTGGCCATCGGAACAGTCTTGCCGGGCCGCTCGGTTCGCCGGCAGTGATTTTCCGTGTGCAGCAGTTCGGCCACGCTGTCATCACAGGTCGCGGGAGCAGCGACACGTGATGCCGGCGACTCGAGATGCGGCCGCCAGACGGCCCTGATTCATCGAGGAATCGTCTGAAATTCGTCTGATTATCGTCAAGTCCGCGGTCCATCCGATGACGCGGGCGAACACGGTACGTACCATGTCGACAACCCGTCTGCCTCTGGTCGGGGGTCGGCAGAGCGGGCGGGCCGTGCGATGTTGATCGACAAATCCTTGATGGCCGAGCGACCGCCGCAAGTGACTGCGCCCGAGCACGCGGCCGAGCACGCGCACGTGCGCGGGCCCCTGCGGCCCGATCAGCTCCTCAGCGTCCGTCGCCGCAACGCCGTGCGCCTCCGTTCGCACATGTTCCGCGGCATCGATCTGCTCCTCATCGTCACCGCCACGCTGGTCTCGGTCATCCGCACCTTCGACCGTTCGCCGTTCGACACGACCCTCGCTCAAGCCGCGCCGTTCATCATCGGTGCGTTCGTCATCGCGCGCTGCGTGCGTTCGATGGGTCTGTACGGGTTCGGTCGCAGCGAGGGTTTCGCCAACCACGTCCTGCGCATCGTCGTCGCATCGCTGGTCGGCGGCGGCTGCGCGATCGCAGTCACCGCGGTGGTCGCCGACGGTCCCTCCGTCGGGGCGATCACGATCTGGGCGATCCGTTGCGGCATCGGCATCATCGCCCTGCACATCGTCTGGGGTTCGTTCGTCCGCCATTGGCGCAAGACCGGTTGGCTGACGCCGAACGTCGTCATCGTCGGCGCCACCGCGTACGCCGAAGACCTGATCCGCACCACCCTCGCCCGCCGCGACCTGCACCTGCTCGGCATCTTCGACGATCGGCGCGAACGATCCCCGCTGTCGCTCCTGGGCGTCCCCGTGCTCGGCGACGTGGCGGCGTTGCGCGACCACAAGATCACCCCGTACGTCGACCTGATCGTGGTCGCGGTCGACGTCACGGCGACGCTGCGCATCCGCCAGATCAACCAGCAGCTGTCGGTGCTGCCGAACAAGGTCACCCTGATCGTCGACCAGGATTCCGATGGGTCACGTGGCCCGTCGTTGAAGCAGCTCGCCGATGCGCCCCTGGCGCCGCTGAACGGCGCGGTCGACCGCGACCGTCGGGCGTTCGCGAAGCGCGTGCAGGACCTCGTCATCAGCATCCCGCTGACGATCCTGCTCAGCCCGCTCTTCCTTGCGATCGCGATCGCGGTCCGGCTCGACAGCCCCGGCCCGGTCATGTTCCGTCAGCGCCGCCACGGGTTCAACAACGAAGAGATCGTCGTGTGGAAGTTCCGTTCGATGCGGCGCGAAGCTACCGACGCCCGGGCAGAGCAACAGGTCACTGCGAACGACGCTCGAGTCACGCGAGTCGGGCGGATCCTGCGCATGACCAGCCTCGACGAACTGCCCCAGCTGTTCAACGTGATCAGCGGCGAGATGTCGCTGGTCGGCCCCCGACCGCACGCGATCGGTATGAAGACGGGCAGCGTCGAATCCGCTCGCCTCGTCGGCGAGTACGCCCATCGGCACCGGATCAAGCCGGGGATGACGGGCTGGGCGGCCATCCATGGGTCGCGCGGCCCGCTCGAGGACGCAGCCGCAGTCAGCCGGAGGGTTTCGCTCGACATCGAGTACATCGAGCGTCAGTCGTTCTGGATCGATCTCTGGGTCATGCTCCGCACGGTGCCGAGCATGCTGGGCGATCGCGGCACCGTCCGCTGACGACCGCAGGATTCAGTTCTCGCGATACACCTGTTGCGGCGGCGCGTCGGTGGCGCAGTGGAAGTTGGTCGCTCGCTCGTCGATCGGCGTCGCGTCGGTCGGTGTCCCGGTGTGGAGGACGTTCGAGCGGATGCCGGCGAACGACAGCACGGAACCGATCGCAACGAGGACAGCGGCGGCGACGAGCGTCGTGTGAAACCCGTCCACCAGTTCGCCCGGCGAGACGGCGTGGGTCGGGCTGAAACCGGCGATCAGCGGAACGGAGGCGACGGCGAGCAGTCCGCCGACCCGTGCGACGGCGTTGTTGACCCCGGACGCGACACCCGCATGCGAGGCGTCCGCCGCAGCCAGCACTGTGGCGGTGAGCGGTGCGACGGTGAGCGCGAGGCCGGCCGAGAACAGCACCACTGCCGGCAGCACACTGAGCTGGTAGCTGCGCCCCGGCTCGATGCGGGTCATCGCCAGCAGCCCGCCTGCGATCACGGCCGGACCGATGGTCATCGGCCAGCGTGGGCCGATGCGCTGCGCCAGCGCGCCGGCACGCGCCGAGAACGTCAGCATGATGATCGTGATCGGGAACGTCGCCGCGCCCGCTTCGAGCGGTGAGTAGCCGAGTGCCTGCTGCAGGACGAGCCCGATCATGAACAGCACGGCGGACAGTCCGGCGTAGACGAAAAGAGTGACCAGGTTGGCCGACGAGAACTGGCGGGACCGGAAGATTCCGAGTGGAAGCATCGGATGCCTTCGGCGGGCCTCCACCACCACGAACGCGACGAGGACGGCTGCACCGCCGATGCCGAGCGGCCACGACCGTTCGATCAAGCCCCACGTGCTCGCGGCCAGACCGATCGCCCCGACGAACGCGCCCGGGAGGTCGAGGCGGCCGGTGACGGAAGGATCGCGGGTCTCGGGGACATGGCGGACGGTGACCCACACGACCAGCGCGGCCATCGGGAGGTTGAGCAGGAAGATCCATCTCCACGACGCCGCGTCGACCAGGTAGCCGCCGAGGAACGGCCCGATCGCCGTCGTCACGCCGCCCAGCCCGGACCACGCGCCGATCGCTCGCGCCCGATCGTCGGGGTGGAACGACGCCTGCAGGATGGCCAGGCTGCCCGGAGTCAGCAGCGCGCCGCCGACGCCCTGCAGTGCACGCGCAGCGACGAGCATGCCCACGTTGGGTGCGATCCCGCAGAGCAGCGATGCGACCGCGAACCAGATCACGCCCGTGATGAACACCCGTCGCCGCCCGAGCCGGTCACCGAGGGATCCGCCGATGAGGATCAACGAGGCGAGGCTCAACGTGTAGCCGTTGACCACCCATTGCAGCCCGGCGAAATCGGCGTGGAGGTCCTTGCCCAGCCGCGGCAGGGCCACGTTGACCACCGTCGCGTCGAGCGACACCATTCCCGATCCGAGGACCATCGCCGCGAGCACCCACTTGCCAGCCGGTGTCGAGAACCGGACCGGGCTGGTGTCGTCGGCACTCACGTCATCGGTCTACCAGGCGTACGCCTCCGGGGCGGTTCCTCCCGGCCCGGGGAAGATCGAGTCGATCGACGCCAGGGTGTCGGCGTCGAGCTTCACATCGAGCGCGCGCAGCGATGCGCCGTCGAACTGGCCGATCGTGCGTGGGCCGATGATCGGACACGTGACGCCATCCTGATGCAGCAACCACGCGAGCGCGACGGCAGCGGGTTCCTCGCCGAGCTCGCCGCACAGCGCCTCCCATTGCTCGAGCTGCGGACGGATCTTCGCGATCCGCTTCAGCGCCATCTCCGACTGGCGGCGCGCCGATGGATCGTTGCCGAGGACGCCACCGAGGAGACCGCCCGACAGCGGACTCCACGGGATCATCCCGACGCCGTACTCCCGACATGCCGGAAGGACTTCGAGCTCGATCGTGCGCACGAGCAGGTTGTAGTGGCTCTGCTCGCTGACGAGACCGAGCGACCCGCGGGCCTTGGCGTGCTCGTTGGCCTGGACGATGTGCCAGCCGGCGAAGTTGCTGCTGCCGACGTAGATGACCTTGCCCTGCTGCACGAGCGTGTCCATCGCCTGCCAGACCTCGTCCCACGGCGCGGTGCGGTCGATGTGGTGCATCTGGTAGAGGTCGATGTGGTCGGTCTGCATCCGGCGCAGGCTCTCGTCGCAGGCAGCGCGGATGTGGCGTGCGCTGAGCCGGCCGTCGTTGGGCCATTCGGACATCGCGCCGAACAGCTTCGTCGCCAGCACGACCTTCTCGCGGCGACCGCCGCCCTGGGCGAACCAGCGGCCGACGATCTCCTCGGTGGCGCCGGCGCCCTTGTTGCCGCCGTACCGGTTGGCGGTGTCGAAGAAGTTGATGCCCAGTTCCAGGGCGCGATCCATGATCTGCCACGACTCCGGCTCGGGCGTCTGCGGCCCGAAGTTCATCGTGCCGAGGCAGAGCTCGCTCACCTGCAGGGCGGTTCGTCCAAGTCGTCGGTAGCGCATCGGGCCATCCTCGCGCAGGTTGCTCGGAAGCGCCCGACGGTGCTCAGGGCAGGAGCACGTTGGGGTTGAGGATCCCGTCGGGGTCGAGCGCGCGCTTGATCGCGCGCATCGCCTCGATCTCGGCGTGCGACCGGTTGAGGTGCAGCCAGCGCTTCTTCGCCGTGCCGATCCCGTGCTCGGCGCTGATGCTGCCGCCGATCTCCGCGACGTGGCCGAGCACGACCTCGTCGATCCCGTCGTCGTCGGGCTCGACCCCGGTGACGTTCACATGGATGTTGCCGTCACCCACATGGCCGAACAGCCAGGTCGAAGCATCCGGCGCGTAGCGGCTGACGCGCGTCGGGATGTCGCGCATGAACGCGGCCAGTTGGTGCTGTGGGATCGTGACGTCGAGCTTGTGTGGCTGTCCCAGCGTCCCGATCGCGAGCGTGTGCTCTTCTCGATATCGCCAGAGCTGGGTGCGTCGGCTCTCGTCGTCCGCGACAGCGGCGTCCTCCACGCCGTCGAGCGCTGCGACCGCGCCCGACAGTGCTGCAGTTGGGTCAGTGACGTCAGCGGCTTCGACGAGGACGTAGACCGGGTGTGGCCGGGCGAAGGGCGGTCGCCGGTCGAATGCAGCGCAGACCAGGCGCACCCCGGCGTCGAGGACGAGCTCCGCCGCTTCGAGCGTGTCGATCGCGGTGCGCAACCGGGCGACCGCCGCGACGGCGGCTTCGACAGTTGCGAATGCAAGCAGTGCGGTGACCCGATGGTCGTAGCGAGTCGTCAACCGCAGACGCGCAGCGGTGACGATCGCCAGTGTGCCTTCGCTCCCGCACAGCAACGACGGCAGGTGGTAGCCCGTGTTGTCCTTGACCAGCCCGCTCATCCGGCGCACGATCTGACCGTTGCCCAGCACGGCCTCGATGCCGACGACCTGCTCGCGCGTGCCGCCGTGGCGGATCAGGTTGATCCCGCCGGCGTTGGTGGCGATGTTGCCGCCGATGGTCGCGGTGTCGCGGGCACCGAGATCGACGGGGTAGGTGAGACCTGCCGCAGTCGCAGCCGCGCGGACGGCGGCCAGCGTGGCGCCTGCCTGCACCGTGAGCTGTCTGGCGGCGACGTCGACGTCGTCGATCGCCGTCATCCGCCCCAAGCTGACGACGATCTCTCCTGCCAGTGGGACACCGCCGCCGACGAGGCCGGTGTTGCCGCCCTGCGGCACGATCGCGACGCGCTCGAGACGGCACAGCTCGACGATCGCCGCCACCTCGGCCACAGTCGCCGGCCGAACGACCGCCGGTGTCGACCCCTGGAACCGCGCCGTCCAGTCGATCTCGTACCCGCGACGCGTGTCGGCATCGGTGATGACGTGTCCCGAGCCGACGATCCGTTCGAGCCCGGCCAGGACGCTGCTGTGAGAGTCAGCCGGCACCGCGCACGATCCGCTCGAGGAACTCGATCACCGCGTCGTTGAACCGGTCGTTGCGGTCGCCGGCAACCATGTGGCCGGCACCGGCGACATCGACGATCTCGGCGTGGGGAATCAGCTCGCGCAGCTCCGCAGCGCCTTCCGCGCTCACGACATCGCTGCTGCCGCCGCGCACGAGCAGGGTCGGCACCTTCACGTTCCGGCTCGCGGCGTGCAGCCTCAGTGGGGGCGAGAAGCGCCCGGCGGTCGGCTCGCCCGCATCGGCCGTCGGGTCCTGCGTCTCGGGTCCCATTCGCGAGAAGAACTTGGGATCCCAGTGCCACACCCACTTGCCGTCGTCGCGCTGGCGCACGTTCTTGCGCAGGCCGCTGATGTCCTTGGGACGCTTCCGGTTCGGCACGTAGCTGGCCACAGCGTCGGCGACGTCCTCCAGAGAATCGAAGCCATCGATGCCCAGGCGCATGAAGTCGCTGATCCGGCTGACACCTTCACGCTCCAGGCGCGGCGTCACGTCGACGAGCACGAGCGCAGCCGGATCGTGCGCCAAGCCCTCACCGACGGCCACCAGCGACGACAGTCCACCCAGGGACGCTCCGACCAACACCGGATGACGGAACTGGTTCGCGACGTCGGCCACCGCAGAAGCGAAACGATCGAGGTCGTAGTTGCCGTCCGGCACCCAGGCGCTGTCCCCGTGGCCGGGGAGGTCGAACGATGCGGCGTACCAACCGCGACTGGCGAGGGCGCCCAGTGCTCCGCCCCAAGCGTGGCGGGTCTGGCCGCCACCGTGGAACAGCAGCACCGCGGGATCGGCAGGATCTCCCTGCACATCGGCGACCAGCTGCAGGCCGTCCGCGGTCGACGTGTGCAACACCATTCGCTCGCTCATGTCCGGTCCTCTCGACGAATGCTCCACAGTACGGAACGGCGCCGCGCATCGTCCGATTCGGCGGCTCGCCGCGTCCATGTCCGCTCGCGTGTTGGGCTAGACAGTCGCGATGTCGCACCCACGCCGCTTCCGTTTCGCCGCAGACCTGCAGAGCCCGGCCGAGGGAAAGAGTTGGGCGGACACGGTGCGCGAGGTCGAGGCACTGGGCTACTCGACGATGTTCGTACCCGATCACTTCGACGAGGGTCTCGGCCCGATCGCTGCGATGGCGACGGCCGCAGCGGTGACCACGACACTCAACGTCGGTCCGCTCGTGTTCGACTGCGACTACCGGCATCCGGCGGTGCTCGCCAGGGAACTGGCCACGATCGACGTGCTCTCCGGCGGCCGCCTCGAAGTCGGCCTCGGAGCCGGATGGAAGAAGTCCGATTACGAGAAGTCGGGGATCCCGATGGAGTCGCCGAAGGTGCGCGTCGACCGGATGATCGAGCACGTCGCGGTGATCAAGGGCCTGTTCTCCGGTGAGCCGGTCACGTTCGCCGGCGAGCACTACACGATCACCGATCTCGTCGGCACACCAACCCCCGTCCGCCCCGGTGGACCGCCGATCCTCATCGCCGGCGGCGGTCGACGGGTGCTCAGGTTCGCCGGTGCTGCCGCGGACATCGTCGGCGTCAACGCGTCGATCCACTCGGGCGAGATCGACACGGCCGCCGCGCAGGACGCGTTGGCGAACGCGATCGACCAGAAGGTGGCCTGGACGCGCGAGGGTGCCGGCGACCGCTTCGACGATCTCGAGCTCAACGCATGGCTGTCGGTGGCCGAGGTCACCGATGACAGTGCCGGCGTGGCCGACTTCCTGAGCCAGATCTTCGAGTCGACCCCGCAGGACGTGCTCGCCTCGCCGCTGACGCTCATCGGATCAGCGGCCGAGATCGCCGAACGTCTGCACGCCCGCCGGGAACGTTGGGGCTACTCGTACACCGTCGTGCCCGGCGACAAGGTGCGCGACTTCGCGCCGATCGTGGCCGATCTCACAGGAACCTGATCGCCCCGTTCGGTCAGGCGCCGACGGTCCACGAGGTCATCGACAGCGACCCGAACGCATAGCCGTCCTGCATCACGGCGCCGGTGGTGCCGGCGGCCGACGCGAGGCCGGCGAGGTAGAGGAACGGGATGAAGTGGTCCGGTGTCGGCGCCGAGTCGCGGAAGTCGGGGTGAGCGGCCAGTGACGGCACGTCCTCCGGCGTCGATCCGATCAACTCGATTGCCCGCTCGTTGAAGCGGTGCGCCCAGTCGAAGCCGCCGTCGGGTTGCCCGAAGTCGAGCACGCCCAGGTTGTGCACCACGTTGCCGCTGCCGACGATCAGCACCCCGCTGTCGCGCAGCGGGGCCAAGGCGGCGCCGAGTGCAAGGTGGTAGTCGAAGGGCTTCTCGGCGTTGATGGCCAGTTGCACCACTGGCACATCGGCGTTCGGGAACATGTGGCAGAGCACGGACCACGTGCCGTGGTCGAGCCCCCAGCTGTCGGTGTCCTCGCCGACCCATGTCGGCTGGACGACTTCCGCGATCTCTGCGGCGAGCTCCGGGAGGCCGGGCGCCGGGTACTCGAAGTCGAACAGTTGCTTGGGGAAGCCGTAGAAGTCGTGGATCGTGCGTGGCCGTGCCATCGCGGTCACCGCGGTGGCGTTGATGTACCAGTGGGCCGACACGACCAGCAATGCCCGCGGCGTCGGAATTGACTCGCCGAACGCCCGCCACGCCCGCGTGTACTGGTTGTCATCGAGCGCGTTCATCGGCGTGCCGTGCCCGATGAACGCTGCTGGCATCGTGGTCGCGCTCATTCGGGCAATTGTACGACCGGCACTCCCGCCCGCCCCCTCCGTGACTCCGTCGCACCGCTTCGGACGGTCCAGCCGGTTGTGATTTCCATGTTGAGGGCTCTCGAAGCACCCAGTGGTGCAGAAGCGAGCAGCGGAAGGCGGATGCAGATGACAAGACGAACGACACGGATCGTGATCGGCGGCGCAGTGGCGCTGCTGGCTTCGTGCTCGAGCAGCTCTGGCGACCGAGCCCTGGATCTCGGCGCGACGTCCCTGTCGAGCAGGACCACGGCGGCGGTCGCGCCCACGGCTGCGCCGACGACACCCCCCGTCACCGACCCCCCGACGACCGTCGTGCCCTCGACACTTCCGGCCACCGATCCCCCGACGACCGTCGCCGAGACCACGACCACCCCACCATCGAAGGAAGACGAAGTCCGTGCTGCGTATCTGGCCGCCAGCTCGGCCAGGTCCCATTGCACCTACGACCCGTCCACCTGTGACTACGCGGCGATCTCGATTCCGGGCTCACCGATGGACACCAAGACGCGGGAGGTGGTCGCTGAGCGAACCCGACTCAACCTTCGTGGGGTCGAGGGCAAGGGGAGCGTCACGACGCAGATCGAGGGCGTCGGCTTCGAAGGCGACGTCGCGTTCGTCAACATCTGTGTCTACGACACTGCCGTGCTCTATGACATCGTCGACCCGGCGAATCCCGACGACGACATCGTCTACAACGACAACGTTGATTCATATCGCGCCCGTTGGGAGATGCGGTACGACGGGGGTCGATGGCTGCTCTTCGAGGGCACCTCCCTGGAGCGAGTGATTGGGGAGAACCTATGCGCCGCCTAGCCGTGATCGGGACTTGTATTGCCGCACTCGTCGGAAGCACGACATCGGCGATGGCATCCTTCGACGATTCAACTGCGAGTGGCGGGGTCGACAACAGCTTCGTGTATGCGGGGGTGCAGTACGGGACACCGCCTGCGGCGAAGAACAAGAAGGACGGCAACGGGTGCGTGTGGGTGCCGGCTGCGGAGGCTTCGACGTTCGATTCAAAGGTTGTCGACACCCGGGTCGTCTCCGGCGTCACCCAGCACCTGTTTCTCCGCGCCTGCCCGAGGTCGATCCAGGGCGTGTGGGTCTCGCAGGTTCCGGTGACCAAGCTCGGCGAGATGTCGACCG
>JAOBWQ010000110.1 GCA_025463425.1 Ilumatobacteraceae bacterium
CCCCACTCGGCGGCGGCGAGCGAGACCGTGAACGCCGTTTCGGTGCCCAGTCGTGTGAGCCGTTCTGCCAGCGCCATGATCGCTCTCCCTGCAGGTTGCCGCACCGTCGTTGGCGCAGAGGGATTGTACAAAACCTGCGCGCCACATGCCATAGATCGGAAATCTTCCGCACTGCGAGAACCCGAGTGCTGCGCCGCCGGCATCCGCTCGCTGACCACGTCGGAGGGTTTGCGGCGCGACCGTGTGCGCGGGAAACCCTCCGACGTCGGCGTGGGCCGCGGAGTGGAGGGTTTGCGGCGCGACCGTGTGCGCGGGAAACCCTCCGACGTCTGCGTGGGCCGCGGGTCGAGATGGAGCGTGGAGCGTGGGACTGGCCGCCGCAGACGACCTCGGTCCCGGAGCACCGTCCCCGTTCGATGCGGGGTGACACTTTCCGGCACGAGTGTGCCCGTGGGAGCGGACGGTGGTTGGATGGCGACGATGACGAACCATGGCGACGATGCGGTGATCCGCACCCAGCAGCTGCGCAAGGTCTACGCCGGTGCGCCGGGGTTCGGACCGCCCGGAGCACGTTCCGGCGGCCCGCCAGGTGCGCGCCCGCCCGGCTCGATCAACGGCCCCGGCAACCGTGCAGCGAACGGCGCTGTCGGTGGTGCGCCGGACAAGCCTCGCGACGCGGCGGTCGACTCGCTCGACCTCGAGGTCGGCCGCGGTGAGATCTTCGGCCTGCTCGGCCCGAATGGTGCCGGCAAGAGCACCACGATCGGCATGCTGACGACTCGGATCGTGCCGACATCGGGCACGGCGATGGTGGCCGGCATCGACGTGATCGCCGAACCGGCCGCCACCAAGCAGCACATCGGCGTCGTGACCCAGACCAACACGCTCGATCGGGCGCTCACCGTGCGCGAGAACCTCGTGTTCCACGGTCGCTACTTCGGCATGACGAACAAGCAGGCCCGGGTCGAGGCGGATCGGTTGCTCGAGGTGTTCCGCCTCGGCGACAAGCGTGACGTGGGCGTGCAGACCCTGTCGGGCGGCCTCGCCCAACGACTGATGGTGGCCCGCTCGATCATGCACCGGCCGTCGGTTCTGTTCCTGGACGAGCCGACTGCCGGTCTCGACCCGCAGACCCGGTTGAGCCTGTGGGAGCTGATCCGCGAGCTCAACGCCGACGGACAGACGGTGTTGCTGACCACGCACTACATGGAAGAGGCCGACGAGCTCTGCGGCCGCCTGGCGATCATGGACCACGGGCGGATCCTGGCCCTCGACACGCCCGACGGTCTCAAGAGGTCCGTCGACGCCGACACCGTGGTGACGATC
Organism: Ilumatobacteraceae bacterium; assembly: GCA_025463425.1. Lineage (GTDB taxonomy): Bacteria > Actinomycetota > Acidimicrobiia > Acidimicrobiales > Ilumatobacteraceae > WLMZ01. The sequence continues at coordinate 1,327 of JAOBWQ010000110.1, forward strand.
ACCGCTGCCGGCGATGCCGGTGGGCTCGCCACGGCACTCGCCGGCGGCGACGGGGTGGTCAAGGCCGAGGCGACGACGCGTGGCGTCGAGGTGCACATGCGCGCCGCGCCCGGCATCGTGCCCCGGCTGATGACCAGCGCGGCCGACGCCGGGTTCGAGGTCACCGACGTCTCCGTGGCCGAACCGTCGCTGGAGACGGTCTTCATCCAGCTCACCGGAAAGGACCTGCGCGACTGATGGCAGCCACCACGATCACCGATCCATCCACGTCTTCGGCCGAGCGCGTCACCGCCACGGCGAAGGCGGCGTTCATCGCATTGCTCGCCCGCGACCTCACCGTGCTCCGCAAGGAGTTCAGGATGTTCCTGGCCCGCACCGTCATGCAGCCGCTGCTGCTGATGTTCGTGTTCACCTACGTGTTCCCGAAGATCGGCCAGGGCGTGGGCGGCGGTGCCGGCGCCAGCAGGTTCTCGACCCTCCTGGTCGGCGGGGTGATCGCCAGCACGATGATCTTCCAGGGCATCCAGGCCGTTGCCCTGCCACTGGTCCAGGACTTCGGCTTCACGCGCGAGATCGAGGACCGCGTCCTGGCTCCGCTGCCGGTCGGCGCGATCGCGCTCGAGAAGGTCGTCGCCGGCGCGGTGCAGGCGCTCGTTGCCGGCCTGCTCGTGTTCCCGATGGGTCTGTTCATCCCTGCGACGAAGATCGACCTGCACATCAACTACCCGTTGCTGATCGCCGTGATGGTGCTCGGCGCGTTCATGAGCGCATCACTGGGGCTGTTCGTCGGCACTCGGGTCGAGCCGCGGCAGGTGCCGCTGATCTTCGGCCTGCTCGTCATCCCGATGACGTTCCTCGGTGCGGTCTACTACCCATGGCAGTCGCTGGAGCCACTGCGCTGGCTGCAGATCGTCGTGCTCGCCAACCCGCTCGTCTACCTCAGCGAGGGCATGCGCGCTGCGCTCACGACGGGCGTGCCCCACATGGCGTCGGCAGTGGTGCTCGTGGTGCTCGCCGCGGCGGGCGCGCTGCTGATGCGCGTCGGTGTCGCCGGATTCCGCAAGCGGGTCCTCTCCTAGGGACGGCGCATCCGCGACCCGGACTCCCGGTCTCGATATTCTCTCCCGGCAATCGAGCCGAGCCGGAGTAGGGGACCAACATGTCGGATGCAACGGTCGAAGATGGAGGAACGAGTGCGTCCCCAGAGGTGGACGACGACGGCCGCGGCAAGATCGAGCTCGTCGCGGCGATCATGCTCGGCCTCGCCGGTCTGCTGACCGCGTACGCCGCGTACTACGGCGGCCTCGCCGGCGGCGACGCGATCAAGGGCTACTCGCAGGCGACGATCTCGCGCAACGAGGCCAACGGCTACTACGCCGACTACGGCCAGAAGGTGGCGCAGGACACCAACGTGTTCCTGCAGTACCAGATCCAGGTCGAGTCGGGCAACGACACCGTGGCCCAGGTCGTGCGTGACCGGTTGTTCTCACCCGAGCTCGAAGTGGCGTACGTCGCGTGGAACGACCTCACCGGCGACAAGGATGTGCCGACCCCGATGGAGACCCCGGCGTACGTCGTCGAGGACCTGACCAACTATCAGACCTTCTTCGACCAGTCGACCAAGGAGTTCGACGAGGCTGCCAAGGTCGACGACCAAGGCGACAACATGGACCTCGCTGCGGTGTTCTTGGCGGTGTCGCTGTTCATGGCCGGCATCGCTGCGCTGTTCAAGGTCCGCAGGATCAGCATGGCCCTGCTCGCCGGCAGCATGGTGTTCATCTTCCCCGGGTGTTGGGCGATCGCCAAGGGCAAGGGCTGGATCTCGTAGCGACCCGCCGCCGCGGCTGACTGCTTCGGCGGATCAGCGCAACGCGCTCGCGGGTGCCCAGCAGCTGTGCGTGCCGCTGCTGATCCGATCGGGCAGGCGGATCGACGCGACCGGGCCGGCAGCGATGTCCTGCGCCGCGAAGATCACGCAGTGCGACGAGTCGTCGTTCATGTCGGTCGTGTACGAGATGAGGTAGCCGTCGTCCTCGGCGGTGCCACCGGCGCGTGGAGCGAACGGCGCCTCACTGGCGAAGACGCCGTCGGGGAACTTGTAGCCCTCGACCGTGCCGGTCTGCACGTCGAGCTTGGCGAGCCCGTCGAACAGGAACCAGCCCGGCTTGGCCGTCACCGCGTACGTGTAGCGGTAGGGCCGGCCGGCGACCTGGTTGTTGATCATGCCGAACTCGAGGACGCGGTCGTCGAGACGCTCCTCGGTGGTGGCTCCGGTGCGCATGTTGAACCGCCAGCGGTGCGGGTGGGCCTGGAGCTGGGCGAGGTCGACGAAGCGGAACATCTGCTCGAAGAGCGTTGCGTCCGGCGTCGCCTTGGGGTTCGGCTGGGCCTGGTGGAAGCCGTCGAGCACGATCTCGTCGCCGTCCTCATAGGCGTTGATCCAGTGCAGGACGTATGTGGGGTCGGCCTCGAACCAGCGGATGTCCTCGGCCCCGCCACGACGGGGGATGACGGCGAACCGGGTCGGCAGGTCGCGGAAGTAGCGCACCGCGTAGATGTCGCGTTCGAGCAGCGCCGGGTCCCAGAACATGGGGCAGTCGTTGAGGATCGCGTAGTGCTCGGTGAACGCCATGTCGTGCGGCAGGCGTGGCCCCGGGAGGGGCACCGGGGTGTAGTGGACGAGCGAGTTCGACGCGTCGACGACGCCGTAGTGCATGTAGGGCGCCTCGGTGGAGTAGTTGAAGAACAGCATCTCGCCGGTGCGCTCGTCGACCTTGGTGTGCGCGCTGACGCCTTCGGCGGGGAACCGCCCGCCCCACGACTCGCGGCCGAGGTCGGCCAGCGTGACGGGGTCGTGGAGGTACAGATCTCCGCACTGGTAGAAGCTGGACTTGGCGACACCGGCGTGCACGACGACGTCGGTGCTGGACGCGTCCTTCATCCGGGTGCGCGCACCCCAGCCGTCCTGGCGCAACGACCGTTCCGGGGACTCGGCCAGCCCGGCCCAGAGCGCGTGGCCGGCCTCGTTCTCGGCGAGCAGCCCCTCGGTGCGCACGAACCGGTTGCGATAGGTGGCCCGGCCGACGTTGCCGTCGCCGGGCACGAAGCTCATCGCGTGGAGCATGCCGTCGCCGTCGAAGGGGTGGTAGCGACCGATCGACTCGTGGACCGGGTTCTCGGTGTTGCGCAGGTAGACGCCGGCGAGATCGGCCGGGATCGTGCCGGTCACCTCGAGGTCGGCGGCGTCGTACTCGACCATGTTCGGCCGCCACGCTCCGGTGCGATACGGATGGTCGTCGCTCGGATCGAGTGTCGTCGTCATCGTCGCGACGACGGTCGTGCCTGGCCTGGTGCTCGTTCCGATCCCCACACGCCCAACGTATCGCGCCAGACTTTCGTCCATGACGGAAACGATGACCTACAACGCCACTGGGCTCGTCGTCCACGATGCCGACGCACATGTGATGGAGACGCCCGGATGGCTGCGCGATCACGCCGATCCCGGCATCCGCGAGCGGATCGAAGCCCTCGAGTACCAGAGCGGGAACGAGCTCCGCCAGACCGGTGACCCGACCGAGCAGCGCCGCGACCTCGATGCCGCGTTCGACGGGCTGCGCCGCAAGCATGAGTCCGCTGCGTACATCGCTCTCGAAGCCGAAGAGATCATGCTCCGCAAGAACTTCGCCGCGACCGGCTCGTTCATCGCCGAGCACCGCTCGCGTGCGCTCGACCTGCTCGGCTTCGCCAGCCAGCTCGTCTTCAACACGTTCCACAACTCGCGACTGCACGGCTGGGAGCACGGTGGCGACATCGACTTCGTGATCGGCGCCGCCCGCGCCCACAACCGGGCGATGACCGAGTTCTGCTCGGTCGACCCGCGACTGCTGTCCACGCTGTACGTGCCGCTCGCCGACCTCGACCGCGCCCCGGCGCTGGCCGAGGAGGCGATCGCGATGGGTGCCGGCGCGCTGCTCGTCGCCTCCGGTTGCCCGCCCGGCCACTCGCCGAGCCACATCGGACTCGACCCGGTGTGGCGGATCGCCAGCGAGGCGGGCCTCCCGATCGTCTTCCACGTCGGCGGGACCGGTGCACTGATCGATCCGAACTACTTCCGCAACGGGCTGCCCGTGCCGCCCGACTTCCACGGCGGTGCCGAGAACTTCCGGTCGGTCGACTACATGGGCATCCCCGGTCCGCCGGCGCAGACGCTGGCGACGATGATCTTCGACGGGGTGTTCGAGCGCTTTCCCGCACTGCGCGTCGGGGTGATCGAGCAGGGCGCGATCTGGGTGCCGTCGTGGCTGCGCCAGATGGAGGCTGCATTCGACGCGTTCGTCCGCCACGAGGATCGGCTCCAGCGGCTGTCGATGCGGCCGACTGAGTACGTGCGCCGCCAGATCCGGTTCACGCCCTACCCGACCGAGGACGTCGGCTGGATCATCGAGCAGGCCGGGGCAGAGATCTGCCTGTTCTCGTCGGACTATCCCCACGTCGAGGGTGGGCGGCGACCGATCGAACGGTTCGAGGCCTCGTTGGCCGGCACGACGGTGCCCGGCGCTCGCGAGGCGTTCTACCACGACAACTTCGTCGACCTGATGGGCCACGCGCTCGACGGGTTGGCCGCCGACGGTTGAATCTCGGGTGAGCCGTTTCAGTTGGGGTCCGGCAATGCCGATGTTCCTCGGTGATGTCGATGTCAGCCCCGGTCAACGATTGCTGGATCGATCCGCGGGCCGTTCTCGACGGCGTTGCCGACCTGGTGTTCGTGCTCGGAGCCGATGGCGCGCTGCTCGACATCAACGACACGGCGTCGAAGCTCCTGGGTTGGCCGCGTGCCGCGTGGCTGGGTCGGTCGGTGCTCGACCTCGTCCATCCCGACGACGCGGCGATGGCGATCTCGTCGATCGCCGCGCTGCAGGACAAGCAGGTCGGCACGCCGATCGAGCTGCGCGTCGGCGATTCCACGGGCGGTTGGCACTGGATGGAGGTCATCGGGACCAACCACCTGCGTGAGGACGGCCTGTCCGGCCTGCTCTGCGTCGCCCGCGACATCACCCAGCGGCGGATGTGGGAGGTCGCCGGCAACGACACGGCCCGACTCCAACAGATCGTCCAGCATGCGCCGTCGATCACGATGCTGCTCGACGCCGACGGCGTCGTCTCGAGCGTGAACGTCGCGTTCACCCGGATGCTGGGCCACGACCCGTCGGTCGTGGTCGGATCGCCCCTCGCGGAATTCGTTGATCCCCGCTCGCTCGCAGATCTCGAGGCCACGCTGCTCTCGGCGAAGGGATCGC
>JAOBWQ010000129.1 GCA_025463425.1 Ilumatobacteraceae bacterium
CGATCGCATCGATCACGGCTGCTGCGGCCGAAGCCGGACGCGGCGTCGATCCCGAGCACTTCGGGCTGAGCATCCCCTACGCCGCCGCCGAACCGGATGCCTCGACCGTCGCCGCGCTGCAGGCTCGCCGCCCGGACGTCGTCGTCGAGGAGATCTTCCCGATCGGGCCGGCGCAGCTGCGATCGCTCGTCGGCCGCCTCGTCGATCAGGGTCTGTCGAAGTTCGTCATCCGCCCGGTCGGCTCACCAGTGTCATGGCGCACGGACCTCGACCGCCTCGCGCAGACCGTCCTCGACCTCCAGACCTGACGGCGAAGCGAGGCGAGGCGGAGGGCGTCCTCAGCCGTTCTGCAACGTGAGCGAGGCGATCGTCGAATCGAGCTCGCCTCTGAATGAGGTCCAGACTGCCGGCGCCGCGTGCGCGAACACGAACTCGATCACCCCGTTGATGGACGTCGCGACGATGAGCAGCTGCTCACCGGGCTTCGCAAGCGCGCTCATCGGACGGTTCTCGAACGAGACGCTGCACTGTGTGGTGACCGTCCCTTCGATCGCGAGCGCAGGACGGCCGAACAACGTCGTGGTGGATGTCGAGCCGAAATCGACCGACCCCGCCGGACAGATGCCGGCCAGAAGTGCCTCGGGTGTCGGTGCTGAGGTGAGCAGCGCTGCTCCGATGAGCATCTCCGTCTCGCGTCGCTCGCCGCGGCCGAAGAGCACCGATCGTGACGTGGCGTCCCACTGCCGCCACGTGGACGAGGTGGTCATCGAGAAGTTACCGATCGCCGCTTCCTCGATCGTGTAGGTCCCTGCAGGAGCGTCTCCGGGCGGGAACAGGGGCGGAAGCGCCGACGCCGCCGGAGCGCGTCCTTGCGGAGCGTGCAGAACGGATCGATCGGGGCCCATGCAGATCGACGGCTGATCCGTGCACGTGAGAACCGACCGACCCTCAGCGTCGTAGATCTCGGACGCAATCGCTCCCGTCGGCGCCTCCATGACGACGCCATAACCCGTCACGAGCGAGCCATCAGCGACGGTCGAGACGACACGGGGGACATCCGCACGCAACACGCTCGTACGCCCGACCAGCTTGAGGTCGGGGATCTCGATATCTGCGCCGAACGGACTGCCGCCTGTCGGGTCGCCGAGGTCAAAGATGATCGCTGGGGCGCACGCTCCGTCATTGTTGACGACGCACGGCACGATGTCCGTTCTGAGGAAGATCTGGACCTGGACGTCGGCACTTCCTCCCGCGACCTTCCGGACCGTTCCGGACAGCCTGGGCAACAGCAGCACATCGTTTCGCGAGGTCTGCGTGACGGTGGAGTTCTCGACCGACTCGATCGCGATCGGGAGACCCAGGCGTGCGTCGAAGTGAAAGGACGTTCCATCGGGCAGCGTCAGCGTCGTCGAGATCGGTCGTTCGAAGCTCGCGGACGTCGCCGTCGTCGTTGTCGTCGTCGGCTGGATCACCGGCACGATCACCTCGTCGGTGTGCCGGGTCACGAGCCCGAACACCACGGCGGCAGTGATGAGACCCAGCACGCAGGCGATGAGTGCGACTCGACGTGGTGAGACCCACGATGCGGAGGGAACCAGCCGGTCGCGGCGGAGACCGAGCTCGTCCGGCGCCGACCGCAGGTGGGCTCCGGAGGAGGGCGCGTCGGCGAGTCGATCGGGTGCACGTGACAGCAGTTGACCGCGCAGTCGGGCCACGAACTCGGCGTCAGGCTCGCCGCCAACGGTGTCGAACATCCTGCGGAGTGATTGATCAGACATCGTCGGTCACCCCCGTCCGAGACGCAACGTGTGGAATCGCACGTTGGACCGCACGCCGGGCCCGGGCCAGCAACGACTCGGTTGCGTGGACCGATCGTCCGAGCGCCTCGGCAACCTCACCGACCGAGAGATCATCGACGTAGCGCAGCACCAGAACGAGGCGATGAATCGGAATGAGGTGACCGAGCAGTTCCAGGGCTTCGTGTTCGTCGAGCTCGAACTCGGTGGTCTCGATCGCGTGATGCTGACTGCCGATCCGCGCGAGCTTGGAACGTTCGCGCGAGCGTCGTCGATACGAATCGATCAACTTGTTCCGGGCCACCGTCATCAACCAAGGCATCGTGAGCGCGTCGTCGAGGCCACGGCGGTACGCGTTGACCGCAGCTGTGTAGGTGTCCTGAGTGAGGTCCTCGGCCCACCGGCGGTCGCCACCGGTTCCCTTGCGAAAGTACCGGAACACCTCCGCGACGGACGCGTCGTAGAACGCAGCAAACGAGCTGTCGCTCGAAACGTCGCGCTCTCGAGCGTCGGTGCCCATCACGACTCCATCGTCCAGGACACCTCCGATCCGTCGGTCGAGCACACGAAACTCCTCAGCACGGTACCGCACCCGTCAACGGGCCTTTTCTGCGGCGAGCCGACGGACCGTCGGGGGTTCCGGCGATGAAGCCGACATGACACGCACACAGCAGCAGCGGCGCACTTCGCGCATCGTGCTCTTCGCTCTCGCACTTGGCGTCGCCTGCGCGGCGGCCGGGTGTGGAACCGACGGCTTCCAGGGATCGGCGGGCAGCTCCGCGCACGCGAACTCTGTGGTGCCGGCTTCCGACCCTTCGCATCCATCGGTCACGGAGACTTCGGCCGTCGAGACGACTGCTGCGTCGGAGGTCTCGGAGTCGACGGCCAGCTCGACCACCGCACCCGCTCCTGCGACCATTGCCGTTGCCCCGACGACCACGCTCGATCCGGTGACGGGCTTCCCGACAGGCGTCGCCGGTGACATTCCCAACGGCTCCTACCGAGTCGACGTGACCGACGCCGACCTCGCTGCCGTCAACATCCCGCCACAGAACCGACCCGAGAACGAAGGGACCTTCACCTGGACATTGACAGACGGCGCGTGGACCAACCTCCAGACCGCGGATCATCCGATCCAGTACCCGACGGCGTCCGGTGTCTACATCGCCGACGGCGACCACGTCACGTTCTTCGTCGCCAGTGATCTCGGACCGCAGGAGTTCACCTGGAAGGTCGAACCGAACGGTGACCTGATCCTCAGTGCCGAGCCGAGCACGAGTGGGTTCTATGCAGCATTCCTCGGAGCACATCCACTCGTAAAGGTGTCGTGACGGGTGGATCAGGAGATGCCGACGATGGCGCTCCCGCGTCAGCCGGCGATGGCGGTGTGGCGCAGCCGGAGGTCGGCCAGCTCGGCGTCGTAGTCGCCATCGTGGCGGGGCACGAAGTCGCGGATCATCAGCGTGTCCAGCGCATCGGGCACGGCGCGGCTGCGGACCACGTCGACGAATGCCTCGCGCCAGCCATCGCGCTCGATGTCGGTGGCGTGGGCTCCGACGATCACCGGCAGGCATGGCACGAACGGGCCGTAGCCGATCTCGACGAGACCGGTCAGCGTCTCCGGAGCAGTCCGCTGCTGGAAGGCCCACGTCATCCCGTCGATCGACGCGACCTCCGCTTCGCCGGTACGAACTGCCTGGATGCTGAGCAGGTGCGCACCGGTGAACACGATGTCGCCGGGCCACGCGGCCCCGTGGCCGAACGCGGCGAGCAGGCTGATGTGCCCGGAGAGGCTGTCCAGCGAGTTCACGGCGGTGCGCGCGGACGACAACCGAGTCAACGGCACGTCGTCGCGGGCGATGATGACGGTGCGGTACATGTGCGGCTGCGGACCGGCGGTGGGGATGTCGTAGGCGAACGTGCCCACCATCCGCACCTGGTCGCGCAAGGCCGTCACGAGCGGCCAGCCGCACGTCATGCCGACCGCGAGGTCCGGGTCGAGCCACGTGTCGTGCGGGTCGACGTCCCACCGCAACGCCGCCGGCGCATCGACGCCGCGACTGCGGGCCGCAGATGCGACCGCTAGATACAGGTCGTCCCACGCCGACCGCAGCGCGGGGAACGGGTACATGCCCAGCGCGGCGTAGCGGCTCATGCCGATGCCTTTTCGAGCAGCGGGTTCACCGGCTGCTCGAACGGGCGGAACATGTAGGCGCGAGCGATCGCGAAGTAGCCGCGGTAGAAGCCGGCACCATCCGTCGCGATCGCCGGTGAATCGAGGTCGCGGCTGATCTGCGGCAGCCGGTACCAAGCCGCACCGGGCAGCGAATGGTGGGCGTGGTGGAGGTTGTTGTTCAGGTACAGCAGGCCGAAGAAGCGGCCGCTCTGCACCACGGCCGAACGGGTCTGTCCGTCGCCGACAGCGCGGTGCTCGACGAACGATCGCAGCGATGTCACCACCATGCCGCCGTAGACGAAGCCCAGCGCGTAGACCCACAGCGGCGTGCCCGTCATGCGGACCGCCGCCACCACGAGCGCGGCCGCCAGCACGTGCACGGCCCAGGTGCGACGCACGCCGGCCTGGTGGCGCATGAGGCGAACGTCGTAGCGCACCATCTGCCAGGACGAGTAGACCGGGCCGATCGTCAGACGAGCAAGGAGCGTGCGGTTGGCGAGCAGGAACCAGCGCTTGAGGATCCGTGCCTGACGCCACGCTTCCGGCGTGACGTAGAAGCTCTCCGGATCGTCGATCGGGTTGGTGATGTCGCTGGCGTGGTGCGCGGTGTGCACTGCGCTGTAGCGCTCGAACGGCTGGATGAGCACGAGCGGCGCGCCCACCGAGGCTCGGTTGAGCGTGCGCCACGGCGTCGGGTGCCCGTGGATCACCTCGTGCTGAAGGGACATGTAGAACCCGCTCAGCAACGCCAACAGGACGACCGTCAGGACTGTCGGCAGCGCGTGCGCGACCAGCAGCGTCGCGACGAGCGCGATCCAGAAGCCGACGATCGCGAGGACCGTGGGCCACTCGGTTGTTCCGGTTCGATCGAACGCGCTGCCCTCCACTGCCAATTGTCTACGTCACCTGGGCATCTAATCCTGACCAAATTGGTGGGGTATTTGCGCACATTCGCCTCGATCGTGTGGGCTCCGGCCCCCATGTGTTGCATGAAGACCGCATTTGGTGTGAATACACAACGTGTCATGCGCTCTGCCAGTACCATTGCGTCGTGATCGACCGTCAGGATCTGCTGCGCACGTTCCAGGAGCGGCTCAGCAAGGTGATCCGCGATTCGGGGCTGAACCAGAGCGAGTTCGCGCACGCGGTGGGGTTGGATCGATCGACGCTGTCCCAGCTGCTCTCCTCGTC
>JAOBWQ010000133.1 GCA_025463425.1 Ilumatobacteraceae bacterium
CGGTGGTGACGTTGAGCGCTGACACGCCGAGAGCAGTGGCGCTGCTGTCGGTGATCGCCAGAGACACCACCTGGCCGGAGTTGGCACCGATCTGGAAGTTGCCACCCGAGCCGGTTGCCGCAGCAACCGTGCCGACGAGGCCACCGAGACCATTGGTACCGGCGGCCAAGGGGGTGCCCGTACCGTCGGTGACGGCGATCGCGGCCGATGAACCGTTGGAGAGCGTGAACGCTCCACCGGCACCCACAGCGTCGAACGTCGCATGGAACGAGGCAGCCGCTGCCTTGTCGACGGCGTTGCCCGTGGCGTTCAATGCAGCCTTGACCGAGGACTCGATCGAAGCTGCGGCGCTGGCACCGGTGAACGTACCGGCCTGCAGCGAGACCGACACCGCACCCGAGCCACCCGTGACGTTCACGTTGATCGTGTTGCCGGCGGCGAAGGTCAGCGAGCCGTTCGGGTCGAACGACGAGAGCTGGCCCGCCGTTGCGCCGTACGAACCGTCGAGCAGGGCCACTCCACCGAACTTGGTGTCCGTCGATGTCCGGGTGATCTCGGTGGCGAGCTGGTTGATCTCGGCCTGGGCGGCGGTGCGGCTGGCAAGGTCATTGCCACCGGTGTTGGCTGCCTGGACCGACAGATCACGCATGCGGGTGAGCATGGTGTGCACTTCGTTGAGGGCGCCTTCAGCCGTTTGCACGACCGAGATGCCGTCCTGGGCATTGCGAGTTGCCTGCTTGAGGCCGCTGACCTGGGCACGCAGGCCCTGGCTGACGACGAGACCGGCAGCGTCGTCCGCGGCCCGGTTGATCCGGAAGCCCGACGACAACTTCTCCAGGCTCTTGCCGAGCATGACGTTGGTGTTGGACAGGTTGCGTGAAGCGTTGTTGGCCATCACGTTCTGATTGATGCGCATGATTCCCTACCTCCGTGTGTGGGGTCTGTTTGGTCCCGATCCGTGGGGCCCGCCTGTGTCGGCAGACGGGAACTGTGTCCCCCACCCTCGAGTCCTGCACGGAGGTCGCAGGGCTTTCACCCGAACCTCCCCCAGCTCAGGCCTGCGCGGGCCGGAACTCCCAGTGCCAGGGTTCGCGGGGCACTGCTTGGACGAACCCGAACCGGTGGCCGTTGTCCTGCAACCACTGCAGCGCGGCCTTCTCCGTCACGTCGGCATCGACGGCGAGGCCCCACCCGTGGTTGGAGGTGCCGGGCGTCGCGGCGAGGCCGCCGTCTGCATACAGACCCTTGCGTTGGGCGAGGTCGACCTGCTCGTCGTAGGAGCGGTACGAGTCGGTCACCGTGAGATCGATCCCGTCCGCCTTCGCTGCGGCAACCGCGTGCTTCCACGCCTCGGCGGCAGGCTTGAACAGCCGGTGACCACCTTGACCGATCGACTCGAGCTCCGACGACGGCAGCGTGCCGTTGCCGTACGCGGCCAGCTCTGCCGGCACCGGCATGGTGCCGTAGCCACCGATCTGTCCCACCGTGCTCCCGGCGGACATCGTCGCGAGATCTGCGGAGATGGCGGCGTCGGTCCGACGGGTTGCGAAGGCCGTGCCCCGCGACGCCGTCCGCAGTCCGCTGATCGTCGAACTCGACGAGCTGTCCACGAATCCGCCCTGCTGCACGGGACCGGACGGCCCCGGGTTCAGGGCAGCGAGAGCCTGTTGGTACGCGGTGCCGAACGGGTCGAACCCGACGAGTGGATCCACCGGCCCTGATCCATCGGTCGCGGCCGGCGCCGAAGGGCCCATCCGCGTTGCGATCAGGGCGCGGATCTCCCCGACTCGCGCCGTGACGTTCGAGATGCCCTCCGTGTATGCCATCTCCATCGGATGGTTCGGTCGACTCGCACATGTCAAGCAGCCCCACCGGAACCGGGGCTCCGGGCCGGGCCCGTCGGTGCACCCAGAGCCATGCCTGGCGACGACGGGGCCGGACAGTCTCCGTGATCCGTCGCCTCGCCCGGCGCGGCTCTTGCGAGGAGAGACCATCACATGACAACCGCCAAACAAAGCATCTGGGAGATCACCGACGTGCTGGACGAGCTCGTCGCGCTCGGGTGGTCGACCTTCATCGGCTCCGACCTGGTCCGCATCGACAACGAACCCCCGCCGGCGAGCGTCGTGTGCTCGTCGATCGCGATCTCCGGCTCGACGAGCGCGACGGTGTTGTTCTTCGCGGACACGAAGCTGGCCGCCTCCGGAACAGCGGCCGTGCTCGGCATGGAGCTCTCCGAGGTCTCCGACGACGAGATCCACGACGTTCTCGGTGAGTTGGTCAACATCATCGGCGGCAACCTCAAGGGCGTCGTCAGCGACGGCGAACAGCAGTGGGGCTTGTCCCTGCCGGTCGTGTCGAACGCGATGCAGCGCTGCCCCGGCAGCCGCCTCGTCGCCGAGGTCAGCTTCGTCACCGAAGGTGGCACGCTCGGCTGCCACATCCTCGAACACTCGTCCTGAACTTCGCTCCGCTGAGGCGGTGAACGACAGCTCCGGCAGTCGTTCACCGCCTCTTGCGCGTCACCACCCAGTCTGACTCTCGGTCTCGGTCTCGGCGACGGTCTCGGTTTCATCCGGCGATCTGCATCCGGACAGCACGAACGCCGAGCGAAACACCGACGATCTGTCGATGCCGCACTCGGCGTTCGTGGCCGTCGCTGGTAACGACGACGGGGTGCTGCGGTCCCGGCGACTCCGTGTCACCGGTGACCGTTCAGCGCACGGACCTCAGTAGTTGAACTGGGCAACGAGGGCCTGCAGGTCAGAGGACATGCGTGCCAGCTCTGTTGCAGCGCGCTGGCTGTCCGACGCACCGGATGCTGTGCTGTTCGCGGCATCTCGCACGTTCTGCATGTTCGCCGTGATCTCGGTCGAGCCGCGGCTCGCATCGTTGACGCTGCGGGCCATCTCGCTCGTCGTCGCGGCTTGCTCCTCGACGGCGCTGGCGATGGTGTCCTGGTACTCCGCGATCTGGTTGATGATCATCAGGATCCCTGCGATCGCATCGACCGAACGACCGGTGTCCAGCTGGATCGCCGTGATCTTCTGGCTGATGTCCTCGGTCGCGAGGGCGGTCTCCTTGGCCAGCTCCTTGACCTCGTTGGCCACCACGGCGAAGCCCTTGCCGGCCTCTCCGGCGCGGGCAGCCTCGATCGTCGCGTTCAGTGCGAGCAGGTTGGTCTGCTGGGCGATCCCGGTGATCACCTTCACGATCTGGCCGATCTCTGCCGAGCTCTCGCCCAACTTGGCAACCGTCTCGTTCGTGGACTGCGCGGCCTCGACGGCCTGACCGGTCACCTTGGCAGCGTCGCTTGCGTTCTTGGCGATCTCCTTGATCGATGCCGACATCTGCTCGGCACCGGTCGACAGGATCTCGACGTTCCGAGATACCTCGGACGTCGCCTGCGTCACCAGGTTGACCTGGTTCGACGTCTCCGCCGAGTTCGAGCCCATCTGCTCCGAGACGACCTGGAACTCCTCGGCCGCGGCGGCCAGCGCTTCGGAGTTCGAGGCGATCGACGACACGCTGACCCGCAGGTCGCTCAGCAGCTTGCGCAGCGCGACACCCATCTGACCGACCGCATCGTCGCTGGACACGGGCACGTCGATGGTGAGGTCGCCGGCGGCGGCTCCTGCGAGGGCCACCAGCAGCTGATCGACGCGACCCTGCAGCTCGGCCGCAGCGGTCTGCTCCTTGGCCAGCACTTCAGCGGCCTCGGTGCGCTCGCGCTCCTGCTGCTGACGGTCACGCTCGAGCGACTCTGCAGCCTGGGTCTTCTCGCGTTCGCGGGAATCCTCGGCCTCGCGCTCCAGACGCAGTTGCTCGGTGACGAGCGTCCATGTGGCCATCGACCCGATCGAGTTGCCGGCCTTGTCCTTGATGGCCGAGATGCTCAGTTCGAGCGTCTCCGGGCCGATCGCGATCTGCGACGTCATCGGCAGGCGACGGTCCTGGTTCGCCAGGATGTCGCGCTGGTGATGCGGGTTCGTGTGGAAGATGTCGATCGAGCTGCCGACGACGTCGTCGGCGTTGCACGGCAGGTGCGCCTGCAACTTGCGGAGCGTGCCCAGCAGAGCAGGGTTCATGTAGCGCACGATCAGGTCATGGTCACAGAACATCATGTTCGTCGGCGAGTTCTCCATCATCTGCGTGACGCGGAGCATCTCTGCCTGGAGCACGTTCATCCGCGCCGTGGCCTTGAGCACCTTGCGCCAGACGAACGCGAACACACCGAGCGCGATGAGCGCACCGATGATCACGATCGTCTCCGACTTCGTGCCCGAGCTGTCCGCGTCAGAGAGCACGGTCTTGCTCTTCACGTCGATGGCGTCCTCGACGGCGGCCATCTTGTCCTTCAACGAGTTGAACGTGGCGAGCCACGCCGTGTAGTCGGCCTTCGCCGCGGCGCGCACCGTGGCGTCGTTCGACCCGAGGTCGTCCCAGGCCAGCGAGAGCTTCAGCGAATCGTCGCCGTAGGTCGTCACCTCGGGCAGGATGCCCGTGAGGTCGGCGACGATCTGCGGGTCGTCGTTCAGGTCGATCGCGCCCTGGATGTTCTGCGTGAACTGGGGGACGGACTCCTTGAGCTCGGCCTGCAACGCATCGACATCGGGCTGCCCTGTCTGCGACGTGAGCGCAGAGCCGAACACGGTGGCGCGGATCGCGTCGTGCAGCATGTCTGCCTGGAACACGAAGTCGCGGGTCGCGGCGATCTTGTTGCGCTCCGCAAGCGCGCTCGACTGGTTCGACGAACCCCACATCGCGAAGCCGACCACCGCGATGATCGCGACGCCGATGATCGCGCCGAAGCGGTAGAGGCGACCCGTGGTGAGCGCGCCGGACTCCTCGGACCCGTCGCCGCCCGGAGACCTCGGGGAGCGCCCCGATGCGTGCGCGGTCGCCGAAGTCGGCCGGGAGGAGGACAGCGAACTCCGCTTGGAGCCGCCTAGTGACAGGGTATTCGCACTCATGGTGAACTCTTCCCCCCGCGCCTCGAAGCACGGAATCTGTTGGACGTACGGCCAAATGTCCGTTCATCCACGATTCGTGCAACGAGGCATGTCGCTGCGCTGCCGGTCGGGCTCAGCCGTCACGCTCGCGTTCACACGCGGTGGTCACCGGATGTCTCGGACAGAGCCAGCCGAATCACAGCCTCGAGGCTCGCAGCCACGGCCCGGATGATCTGATCCCTGGTGCGGTCGAGCTCGCCGAGGAACGCGGGCACGAACACCGACAGCTGTACGGCGAACATGTCAATGGCCCAGGCGGGAGGTTCGCCGGTTCCGCCGAACATCGTCCAAGCATTCGCGCAGACCTCCGCCGCCCGCACGATCCGGAGACTCCTGACGACGTCGTACACCTGCCGATTCACCTGGGCGAGCTTGGATCGCGGACCGTGGATCTCCCAGTAGAGGTTGCCGAGGTCGAGGTTGGTGCCGAGGACCCCCGTGGCGACATCGACGAGCCATGCCTGCGGAGACTGTCCGACCTGCGGATTCATCGGGAGGCGGTTCTTGAGGGTGCCGACCCAGTCCTCGAGCGCCTCGTTCAGCAGGAGCTCGCGCGTGACGAAATAGCGGAACACGGTGCGCCGACCAACGCCTGCGACGGTGGCGATCTCGTCCACGGTCACGTCGAGCCCGTGTTCGGCAATCGCCCGACGCGCAGCTGTGAGGATTCGGCGTCGGACCGCGGTCCGTTGCTCCTGCTGCAGTGTCTGTGGCTTGCCGGTGCCGTCAGCCACAGCTGACACGAAGCGTTGCGTGCGGGTCGCGTCCAGTCCCGTTTGCCGCCGACATGGCGTGCGCAGAGCCCGCCCACGGGAGGTAGACCGAGAAGGTCGTCCCCAATCCCTCGATCGACGAGACCGTCACCGCACCTCCGGCCTCGGTGACGATCCTCTCGACGGTGGCGAGGCCGAGCCCGCGACCCTCCGGCTTGGTGGTGTAGAACGGCTCGAAGGCTTGCGCACTCGTGTGGGGACTCATGCCGTGGCCCGTGTCGCTCACCGACAACTCGACGTAGCTGGCGGCTCGGGACTCGGCGTTCGGCATCTCCTGCTCGTCGAGCTCCACCACGCGAGTCTCGATCGTCACCGTCCCACCGTCGGGCATCGCATCGCGCGCGTTGAGGATGAGGTTGACGAGGACCTGATCGATCTTGCCACCGTCCGCGTGCACGAGCGCGGGCACAGCATTCGCGTGCACGACCACGTTCACGCCTGCCCTGAGGCTGCCGGCGAGGAGCCGGCTGATCTTGGTGATGCTCACGTTCAGATCGAGCTGCTCCGCGTCGGTCGCGCAGTCCTGGCCTCCCAAGGTCAGCAACTGCTGCGTCACACCGACCGCGCGCTCTGCCGCGGCGCGGATCTGTTCGACGTCGTCACGCGCAGCGTCCGTCGTGGTCTGCATGAGCACCAGAGCGGTGTAGTTGAGGATCACGCCCAAGAGGTTGTTGACATCGTGAGCAACACCACCGGCGAAGCGGCCGAAGCCCTCGAGCACCTGCGATCGGCTGACGATGCCGGCATCGACCTCGGCGGACCGGGCAGCCGTGGTGGTTCGGCACGGGCCGTCAGGCCGCTTCTCGGTCTCGGTTCGGGCATCGCCTTGATCATCCATCACATGATGGCACTGTACTGTGCCAGGTTGGCTTGTCAATGTGCCATCCGTCAATCTGGCCAGGCATCACGATGGCGCGTCAGGCGATGATGCAGGCTTTCGGGCTCCCGCTGCGGACGGTTGCGGAGCATGGAAGCCACACGACTCCACCGCGCCGACAGCGGGTCTGTCGTGCGACAGCTCGTTGGTTCCATCGGCGTTGCGATCGTGGACGATCATCGGATGTTCGCCGAATGCCTGGCCCGATTCCTGATGGACTGCGACGGCATCCATGTCGTCGGCACAGCCGCCAGCGGTCGCGACGCGATCGAGTTGGTCGACGAGATCCTTCCCGAAGTCGTGCTCCTCGACGACGACATGCCGGACTGCGACGGCATCGAGGTGGCGGCAACCATCATGCGGAACCACGCGGAGGTGTCGATCATCATGATGTCGGACTCGGCGACCAATGACTCGATCGTCCACGCGGTCGATGCCGGCTGCTGCGGCTTCCTGACCAAGTACGAACCGGCGGAGGCCATGGCCGATGCCGTGCGCGGCGCTGCACTCGGCGGAGCATCGATCTCGTCATCGCTGCTCGCCGAGCTCCTCCCGAAGCTGGCGACCACCAATCGTCGGTCGAACCTCACTCCCCGAGAGCTCGTCGCGCTCGAGCACCTCGAACGAGGCTGGACGAACCACGCCATCGCCGCGGAGATGGGCATCAGCACGAACACCGTCCGCAACTTCGTCCAGTCGATCCTCGCCAAGCTCGGAGCGCACTCCAAGCTCGAAGCAGTCAGCGTTGCGCGTCGCGAGGGGATCCTCGCCCACTCCCTGTGATCTCGCACACCGGCACGCGCTATGAGCCCGAGACGGTGCTCCCTGACGGAGGGTCGACCGGCGAGGTCCAGTAGTCGTGACGTGACGCGTAGTTGACGTTGCCGTAGAGGGGCAGGTACTTCTCGTACCTGGTGCGGTCGGCGAACACGCTTGCGGGGTCAGCACTCGCCGTGGCGAATTGTTCGACGGCTGCTGCCGAGTCGAGCTTGACGCCCCGGGCGACGACGAGTTGCGGCACATCCTTGCCGTCGACCCAGTCGGCGCCGAACTGACCCAGGCCGTATCCCATCAGCGTCCAGGCGAAGGCGATGCTCAGCTTGTACGCACCGCCGGCCTTGATCAGCTGGAGCGCCTCGTTGTCGCCGTCGACGCCGGACAAGAACATGTCGTCGGTGAGCTTCCCGCTGTCCTTCAGTGCCTTGTAGGCGCCGACCACGATGGTGTCTCCGCCGAGGACGACCTTGATGTCGGCGTGCGTTTGCAGTGCGCTCATCATCGTGTTGAAACCGGACGTCGTGCTGATGTCGGCGACCGTCAGATCGCCGACAACCTGGACGCCGCCGCCGCCGGTTGCGAGTCCGTCGAGGACGCCCTTGTGACGGATCTTCAACTGGGGGGATGCGCTGTCGAGGTTGAAGTACAGCACCTTGGCGTTGCCGCCGAGTTCTGCCGTCACGTAGTCGGCCGCTGCCTTTCCCTGGTCGTAACCGATCTGGTACTGACTGGCGACGACCTGCATGGTGCTGGGAGCGGTGATGATGCCCTGAGTGCAGACGCCCTTGTCGATCGCTCGTTGGAGGACGAGGCTGTCGGCGTCGGGGTTCAGTGGCTGCATCGCCAGCGAGCCGACGCCTTGCTCCAGGAACGCGTTCATCTGGTCGACGTGCTTGGCGGGATCGTTCCCCGAGGTCGCCGTGACGTATTCGACGCCGCGTGCCGTGGCCGCCTGTTGCATGCCGCGTCCGAGGGCCAGGAAGAACTCCGAGTCAGCCGTCGACGCCCAGGCGATCCTCGACGGCAGACCGGTGGCAGCGCTCTTCGAGCGGCCCGAATCGAAAGGGGTCAGGCTGTTCGGGTCGAGGACGGTTGGACGGGAATCGCTACCCCTGCAGGCGCCCAAGAGCTCGGAGGACAGGAGGCCGGCAGCGGCGACCGCGCCGAGCTTGAGAGCGTTTCTTCGGGACAGAGTCGGCAACGGTGAGACCTCCGGGTGCGCGGGCGAGCGTACCCATTCCGCGCGGAACCTCAACGGGATGGGAGACGTACGACGGTGATGAAGAAGTCGTCGATGGCACGGACGGCCGCAACGAACTGATCGAAGTCGACAGGCTTGCGGACGTAGGCGTTGGCGTGCAGGTCGTAGGCGGCGATCACGTCCTCCTCCGCTTCGGAGGTCGTCAGGATCACGACGGGAATGCGACGGAGATCGGGATCCCCCTTGATGTCGAGCAAGACCTCGCGTCCGTCGCGTCGCGGCAGGTTGAGGTCGAGCAGCACGAGGTCCGGAGTGGCGACGCCGGCGAAGCGACCCTGCTTGCGCAGGTAGGCGATCGCGTCTTCTCCGTTCGAGACGACGGTCAGCCGGTTGGCGATCTTGTAGTCGGTGAACGCTTCTTGCGTCATGAGGACGTCACCGGGATCGTCCTCGACGAGCAAGATCTCGATGGGTTGCGACGGCGATTGCTCAGGCATGGGCAGAACTCTCCTCCAATGGAAGCGTGAACGACACGCAGGTGCCGCCGAGCGGGGACGGAAGCAGCCCGATGGAGCCACCGTGGAACTCGACGACCTTCTTGGCGAGGGCTAGGCCGATGCCCGTGCCTTCGTATTCGTCGCGACCGTGGAGCCGCTGGAAGATCACGAAGACCTTCTCCGCGTACTCCTCGGGGATGCCGATGCCGTTGTCGGCAACTTCGACGCGAACCATTCGTGCCTCCGACGTTCCTTCCAGCGTCGTGGTCACACGCACGACGGGCGAGCGATCCTGACGGCGGTACTTCACGGCGTTGGCGATCAGGTTGGTGATCAGCATCTGCAGCAGGGACGCATCCCCGTGGACGTTCGGTGACGGCTCGCCGAGATCGAGCTCGAGCTGTGCCCCGGTCGCTTGCACCTGCGTCTCCAACCCGTCCCAGGCATTGGCGACCGTCAGCGCGAGATCGACGGAGACGAACCCTGCGCTCGTTCGACCGACACGACTGAACGTGAGCAGGTCGGAGATCAAGAGCTGCATGCGCTTGGCTCCGTCGACAGCGAAGGCGATGTACTGATCGGCCCGGTCGTCGAGTTGGCCGTGGTATCGCTGTTCGAGCAGCTGGCAGAAGCTCGCAACCTTGCGGAGCGGTTCTTGGAGATCGTGGGACGCGACGTACGCGAACTGCTCGAGGTCCGCGTTGGACCGGGCGAGCTCGGTCGCCTTGCGCTCGAGCCCTCGACGCTGGCTCTCCACCTCGGCGAGGACGCCGACGAGCTCCAACCGCATCGACTCGACACCCTCACCCATCTCACGGATGTCAGGCGGCCCCTCGGCGCGGATCGGCGCAGTGTGTTCGCCTCGAGACACGGTTCGGACCTGCGCAGCCAATTGATCCATCGGCCGGAGCACGGCGTTCCTCAACGCTCTCTGGAGCCCGACGACCGCGACCACGACAGCGACTGCCATCAGGGCAAGGACCGCCGCCACGACGTGTCGGTCGCCATCGGCCTCTTCCTGCGCGCTCGTCAACTGGCGCGCGAGCTGGGCGTCGAGGTCGGCGTTGGTCTGCCGCACCCTGTCGAAGAGTTGCCGGCCGAACTGGATCGAGCTGTCAGTCCCGCTCGCTGTCCCGCCGTCGGTGCGCAACGAGGCGTACTGATCGCGCCACGCCGTGATCGCGGCGTCGACGGTCAGGAGCGAGAGGCGAGCCGGATCGTTGGCCGGAACGACGCGGTCGAGCTGCGCCCGCGCCGTCTGCTCCTGCACGAGGCCCTGTCGATACGGCTCGAGGAACTGCTCGTCACCCGTGAGCGCGTACCCCCGCAGGCCAGTCTCCTGGTCGACCAGTGACGTCAGCAGCTGGCTGGCGGCGAGGCGAGCCGGGAACGTGCGCTGCGCCTGATCGGACAGCGCGCGGTCGGCCTCGCGCAACACCACGACGAGCGTGACCCCGGCCGACACCAGCAGCACGGACAGCGCCACCAGCGCAACCCGCAGCCGGCGGGCGAGCGTCCAGCCGGACCATCCGCGCTGGACCGGCACGGTCAGCACCACCACCCCGAACTGCCGACCAGCAGCACTGCGACGTCGTCCGTCAGGGGCCCTCCGTTGCACCGTTCCGCCTCTGCGAGCAGCGTCGGAGCAAGGTCGGCGCGCGGGATTCCCGTCGCGACGAGCGCCTGCAGTTGGCGCACGAGCTCGTCGACGCCGAGGCGGGCTTTCGCACCCGGTGTCTCCCGTCCTTCGACCAAGCCATCGGTGAACAGCAGCAAGCCCCAATCGCCGTCCAGGTCGACGGCGAACGGCTCGATCGTCTTGCCCCGCAACAGGGTCAGCATGGGGAGCGCACGCCCACTCAGCTCGCGGACCTCGCTGCCGTGGATCAGCAATGGTGCGGGATGACCGCACAGCAGCACATCCGCCCGGGTCAGTTCGGAATTCAACGAGATCATCGCGATGGTGGCGAATCGCTCGTCGTCGTGCCGCTCGGCGAACAGAACCTGCTCGACGCCGCGCACGACGTCCGCTCCGCTGAGCCCCGCCAGCACGAGGGCTCGCCAAGCGATCCGGAGCGCAACTCCCAGCGCCGCCTCGTCAGGCCCGTGACCGCACACGTCCCCGATCAGCAGGTGCACGCCGGTCGGAGTCTGCACGACGTCGTAGAAGTCGCCGCCCAGCAAGGCCCGTTCACTTCCGGGACGGTAGAACGACGCCACGGCGAGCTCCGTCGTGTCGATCAACGGGCTCGGCAGCAACCCACGCTGCAAACGGGCGTTCTCCTGAGCGCGCAACTCAGCAGCCATGAAGTCGCGCCGATCGAGGGCGGCTCGGCCGCGCTCCACCGCATACCGCAGCGACCGTTGTAGCCCTGGACCGTCGACCTGACCCTTCACGAGGAAGTCCTGCGCCCCTGCCGCCAATGCCTGCGGCCCGATCCCGTCGTCGAGGTGGCCGGTCAGGACGACCACCGGCACATCCGGGACCTGGGCGCGGAGCTTCTCCAGCGCCGACAGCCCCACTGCGTCCGGAAGCCCCAGATCCAGCAGCACGCAATCGACATGGGGAGGCCACTCGTTCAACGCCGACTGCAGCGTGGCGAAACACGACAACACCATGTGCGGAGCAACCTCCGACAACATGTCCGTCACCAAGAACGCGTCCCCAGCGTCGTCCTCGACGAGCACCAACGATCGCCCGTCCATGCCCCTCCCCGTTCGACTGCACTCGCCGGGCGACAGGCCCGGGTCCGATGGGCGATCCTAATGGTGCGTCGCGGAACGGGTCCTCATTCGTGGCCCGTCTCGAGCTCGCGTCCCCACCCACGCGGCCCGAAGATCCGCAGGGTGGTACCGCTCGCATAGGTGGTCGACGCCAGGAGATGGAGATGCAACGCGTCGGGGAGGCCTGCGAACATCGGCGCACCACCGCCACAGGCCACGGGTTGGGTGACGATGACGTATGTGTTGATCAGCTGGGTGCCGTGACAGCGCCTGCGGTCATGATCAAGGTGACCTCTCTCATCGGAGCACCCGGAACCTCATGTGCGTTGCAGCCGGGGTCACAGTCACATCGATGCGCTCGAGGTGCACCGCAGATTCCAACGCGCCGAACAAGGGCGTGCCGCCGCCCAGCACCAAGGCGACGACGTGGATGTGGAGCTCGTCGACGAGGCCAAGTGGCAGCGCCTGCTGCATCACGGTTGCTCCGAACAGGCCGACGGCCTTGTCACCCGCTGCGGTCTTGGCCTGCTCGATCGCGCTGGCGACACCATCGGTGACGAAGGTGAACACCGGCGGGTACGCCCTCGTCGGCATCTGATGGGTGACGACGAAGACGGGCGTGTCGCCCATCGGGCCACCGCCAGCCCATCCACCGTCGCCTTCGTTCTTCTCGAACGACGTGCGCCCCATCACGATGGCGCCGGTGCTGTCGAGCGATTCCCGCAGGATGGCCCGGTCCTCATCGGTCGCCGCCGTCGACAGCCAGTCGTGCAGCATCACGGCGCCGTCACCGAACGGGTTCTCGCGACTGTCGTTCGGTCCGGTGACGTATCCGTCGAGTGAAGCCGACATGTCACAGATCGTCAGTCCCACGCGTTCCTCCATCTGTTCGGCTTCGCGACTGTTCCGTTCCCCCGTCGTGCTGACCGGCAAACATGGTTGACTGGTCAGTGATGACGGAAACGGGATCGGCAGCAGACAACGGACATGGCCGCGACCAACAGGCCGAGCCGGGCGGCCGGGCGGCGGCGCCCGGGCGACTCGCACTCGTCCAACGGTTCGTCAACACGTGGAACCCTGAGTTCCCCGTCGAGAACGACCGGCTGGCAACCACGCGCGACGCGACGACGTGGCTGAGCGACAACGGCCTCATGCCCCACGGTGCTCGGCCGAGCGTCATCTCGGCCGCGGAGCTCGACGCCTTGCGCGAGCTTCGCGAAGCGATCCGCTCACTTGTCGTGGCCAATGTGACCGGGTCGTGCGACGCCGCCGCACTGCACGCGATCAACATCGCAGCTGCTGCGACACCGATCGCCCTGGCTGTCGGCGACGATAACCGCATCCGACTGCAGGCGCGCGGGCCAGGCGTTCATCACGCCGTGGGAACGGTCCTCACGATCATCCACGAAGCCCAGATCGTCGGTGACTGGACACGGCTCAAAGGCTGCCGCCAATGCGGCTACGCCTTCTACGACGCCTCGAAGAACCGCTCAGCGACCTGGTGCAGCATGTCGATCTGCGGCAACCGCGCCAAGAACCGCGCCTACCACCAACGGCAGCGCATCCAGGTGCAGGAATGATCAGGTCGACGACCGGGTCGATCGGGTCGTCGTCGGTTCACTCGGCGAAGGATCGGTTCGATTCTGCGAGTACGTTCGCCATCGGGGTGTCGGTCAACACGACGAGCCGCCGGGTGGTGCGGGTCACGGCGACGTACAGGTCCGCGTGCCCGCTGGCCGAGCGGAGCATGCGCGCTGGGTCGACCACCACCACCGTGTCGAATTCGAGTCCCTTCGCCGCTGCAGCGTCGATGACGGAGAGTGCCACCCGCTCGTTCGGATCGATCGATGCGAGCCAGCCGAGATCGTCTCCGGTGTCGGCCGCGCCGATCACCGCGATGGTGCCCTCGTGCGCCGCCAGGTGTTGCACGACGAGCGTCTGCAGAGCCGGCCCGAACGCGTCGCGGGCGACGATGATGACCTCCGGCTCGGAACCGGTCGACCGGACTGCGCGTGGGTGCACGACGTCGATGCCGCCGGCCTCCAGCACCGCAACTGCGATCGGTTCGATCTCCGCTGGGGTCCGGTAGTTCACGGTCAGCTGGACGAGCTCCCAACCCTTCGGGAAGTGCGGGGCGAGCGCTGCGTTCCACGAGCGTCCAGCGCCGGGCGACGAGGCCTGGGCCATGTCGCCGACGATCGTCATCGAACGTGTGGGGCAACGTTTGACGATCATCCGCCACTGCATGTTCGACAGCTCCTGGGCTTCGTCGACCATCACATGGCTGTAGGTCCAGTTCGCATCGACGACTGCCATGTCGCGCAGGGTGTCGATCGCGTCTGGCTGGTCGTAGCGGGCGAGCAGTGTCGCGCCGTCGACCGCCCAACCTGCACCGGTGGAGTCTGCTGCATGTTGGGCCTCGTCCCGGCGGATCTGCTCATCCTCTGCCGCCGCAGACGGCACGACCCTGACCGGGCGCTCGCTGACGCCGAGTTGGCTGCGGGCTTCGTCGAGCACCGCGATGTCCTCGACCGTCCAACCGTCGGAGGTGGACCGCCGCAGGGACGCTGCCTCGTCCTCGGTCAGGTGATGACGGGTTCCGAGCCGGTGGATCTTGTTGTCGGTGTAGAGCGACGTGACGAGCTGCTCGGGTGTCAGCGTGGGCCAGAGGATGTCCATTGCTGCGGCGAGCAGTGACGACGACCGCAGCGCGGCCAACGCGTTCTCCCGGTCGATCTCGTCCTTGACCTGACTGGTGATCTCGCGTGTCAGCAGGCGGCGGATGTTCTTGCGGAACACCGTGCTTGCCTCGTTGTGTGGGCGACGGCTGTCGCGCGCCGACGATCGGGCGGACTTGACTGCTGCGCGGGTCAAGGTGGTGGCGAAGCCGGCGAAGCGCAGGGCGAAGTCCGATGTCGGCAGGCGCTGTTGGGCGCGGATCGTGTCCGCAAGCACCAGGCACATGCGCTGATCCCCCTTGACGACCGCCGTCACCGGATCGTCGTGAGCGTCGGTGCGGATGCCGATGTGCATCTCACCGAGCGCAGCCCGCACCACGCTTCCCTCGCCGAGCTCGCTGATCACGTTCTCGATGTACCGCATGAAGCGTGCGTTCGGACCGACGACGAGGACGCCGTTCGTCGCGATGGCGCCGCGGTGTTCGTACAGCAGGTATGCCGCGCGATGCAGCGCCACGACGGTCTTGCCGGTGCCCGGACCGCCCTGCACGACCAAGGTGCCCTTCAACGGAGCGCGGATGATCTGGTCCTGCTCGCTCTGGATCGTCGCGACGATGTTGCCCATCCGGCCGGTGCGGTGCTCGCTCAAGGCCGCCAACAGCGCCGCCTCGCCGACCAGAGTGGAGCGCTGATCGGCGGACAGTTCGTTGTCGAGCAGATCGTCGTCGATCGATGTGACGTCACGGCCACGTGTGGAGATGTGCCGTCGCCGGGTGACCCCATGCGGGTCCAATGGCGTCGCCCGGTAGAACGCACTCGCCGCTTCTGCCCGCCAATCGACCAGGATGGTGTTGCGGTCCTCGTCACTCAGCCCGACCCGACCGATGTGGATCGACTCCGCGTCGGTGAAGTCCAGTCGGCCGAAGCACAGCTGGCCGCTGACGGAACCCAACCGCGTGAGCCGCTGCTGATGGTGCTTGGCCCGCGCATCGCGCTCCGAACGACCCTGCGGGGTGGTCACCGAATGATCAGCATTCGTGGCCCGCAGGTCAGCGTCGGCCGTGGTCAGTTCGTGGTCGAGGCAGTCGAAAGCGCGGTCGAGGTGTTGCTGCTCGATGTCCACCTGCTGATCGTGGGCGTCGTCGCCCACGGCCAACGTTCGAGCAGAGCGGGCCGCTGGCCGACGCGGGACCAGCGGATCGGGAGGGATCGAGTTCGGCACCCCGGAAGCCTAAAGCGCACCTGTCCGATACGAACCGTGATGGGGCTGGTCGTCCGACGGACTGGCGGCTCAGAGCGCTGCTTCGATCTAGAGGCGGGACTGACGGTCGGCGAGGTCGAGCAGGTATCCGGGTGTGCGCTTGCAGCGGCCAGCAACGGGCGGAGCCTGCCGATCTCTCGGTGCTTGGCGCGACGGCCCGCGAACCACATCTTCCAAGCTCCTCTCGCACAGTGCTTCGACAGGTTGCCATGGATCGCAATCGGGCGAGCGGAGTACGTGCGGGCTTCTCAGCGACGCTCAACGGAGGCAGCAGACAGACTCGCGCCGGGATCAAGAGCTGGTCGAGCAGGACCTCACGGAGTCCCTGACCTGGTCAACAGGCCAGGGACGTGGAGGCGACGCCGGGAATCGAACCCGGTTGGACGGCTTTGCAGGCCGCTTGCCCCGGGCGCGTCATCCCAGCTCACGAGCCACTTTCAGCGGCTGCGAAGGATCGTGAGGGGTGAGCGAGGCGCGGGCCGAAGGACAGTGACGGTCGATGACCGTCCCTGTCGGACATCGCCGTCAAGGTGGCGCTCCGCTTTCGAGAAGTCAGCCGGTAGCCGGTGGAGCGACGATTCGGGCGACCTCGTCGAAGAGGAACTCGTCGACGTCGTCGGGATAGGCGTGCTCGTAGGCCGCTCTCGCGGTCGCTAGATCCGGATATGGCGCGAGTTCCCACAATCGCCGGATGTCGGCACGGTCCTTCGCGCGCAGCGCATGGATCTTCATCAAGAACACGAGCGGCAACGGCAAGCCACGCACGACCAACGTCGGCGTATCGATGAGGATCTCGCACGCGTCGATGGTGACTCCGGTCGGCGTCCAAGGTGTCGCATCAGCGTTCAGCCAATGAACGCTCAGCCCATGACGAGTTGCGACACGCCGAGCCGCGCCGACGATCTCGGCATCGAGCGCGGCGACCGAGTCAACATCGACCGTGCTCTCGCGGATCGCATGGAACGCGAGCAGCGCTCCCCCGCCAACCACGATCGTTCGACGAGGTTGATCACGCGGGAGCTCGTCGGCAACCTCGCGCAGCAACACCTCGATCTCCGCTCGATCAAGCAACCTGTCAACCACGAACCACGTCGCGTTCGCGCCACAAGCTGTCGGCCTCGATGAACACGTTCCGATCCCGCAACTGTGACGGTGCCGTCGCGACGGCGCGTGCACGGACCCGTTTCGGTCCCGGCGTCACGACCGGCTCGCTCAACTTCTCAACGGAGCCGACCCAAGACGGCCGAGACACACCGACATCGTCAGCGAACTTCTCAGCGATCGCCGCCAGAACATTGTCCATCAACGCCGAACCGGTCCGGCCCGGATCATCCCGGATCGCGGCCTCAACAAGGTTCCGGTTCAGACGAAGCTCGTCGATGAACCCCTGCAACCTGACGAAGTCGATCCCGTCGATCGGCTCCACCGCGCCCACGTCGAACGCCGACAACAGACTCGACAGACGCGGCGGCCGCGAGACTTCCAAGCGCAGCTCGGACCCCGCCGCAGCAAGCAAACGCGTCAACATGCCCACCGTTGGATCAACCACTCCACCCTCGATCCGCGTCACCGTCGACGGCGAAACCCCCGCACGCTCAGCCAACGCACGCGACGACAACCCCGCAGCAACCCGAGCTCCGCGCAACAACAACGACGACGCAACCATTGCGCAAGCATATATGCAACACTGCCTTTCAAGGGCGCTCAGGGAGCTACTACGAGAGATCGTCGACGAGACAGACTCCGACCGCCGCTCCCCCGGTGACAGCCGAAACCGCCTGGCTGGCAGCACGCACCCCTGGCCGGCAGACCATCCAGCGATTGGCACGAAGTGGAAGACGATTCCTCTCGCCCGTGACCGGGGCGAGTTCAGGCGCGTCCACCTCTCAGCCACTCGGACATTCCTGTTGCCGGCAGCGGTCGGCTCCAC
>JAOBWQ010000184.1 GCA_025463425.1 Ilumatobacteraceae bacterium
GCCGACCCCAAGCTCGAACGCGCCCGCGCCCGAGTGGTGCTGACCGGCGACGTGCCCTCGCCAGTCAGCCCGCCGAGTGGCTGCCGGTTCCGCACCCGCTGTCCCATCGCGCAGGACATCTGCGCCGTGGAGGAGCCGGCCCTCATCGACCGCGGCCAGGGCCATCCCGTGGCCTGCCACTTCGCTGCCGTTGCAGTCGAAGGCTTGCCGACGGTGGATGCTGAGCACGGCTAAGCGCCGATAGGATCGTCAACCGTGCGCGACCTCGTCCTCTACGTCACCATCGTTGTCAACGTGATCTCGCTGTTCGGCATGGTGGCCGGCATCTTGATGCACAGCGGACGTGGGGGCGGCCTCTCCGACATGTTCGGTGGCGGCGGCGGTGCGGCGCTCGGCTCGACATCTGCGGAGCGCAACCTGACCCGCATCACCACGGTGTTCGTGCTGATCTGGATCTTCACGGTCGTGGCGCTCGGATTCCTGTTGGTACGCAACTGACCCCGAGGTATCCTCGTTGGTCTCCACGTCGAAGTGGCGGAATAGGTATACGCGCTAGCTTGAGGTGCTAGTGGGAGAAATCCCGTGGGGGTTCAAGTCCCCCCTTCGACACCAGGTTTGTGGGTTCCGGTGGGTTACAACCCACGAAACCCGTGTCGAAGTGCTGTTCCCGAAACCGGGCCGCTCGACCCCGTTGTCAGGCAGCTATGTCTGCCGTTCAGCACACCTCACCCGCGCAGCTCGCGGAGCTGCTCATGATCGCCGCGTCGACGCTCGCCGAGCCCGATCCGAACCTCGGTTCGGTCGTCCCGATCGGCATCCCGGTGCGGCGCGGACGGCTCCATCTCGGCCGGCTGCATACCCTGTTCGAGACGAGTGAACCAGTCGTCGTCGGGGTCGGATTCGCGACCGCGTGCTGGCTCGGGAGACGCGGCATGCCGATGCCCGAACTGGGTCGGCTGTGTTACTCCACCGAGACCGATCTCGATCAGCGCGGCCGAGTGGTGCTCGACCGGCGAGTACGGGCATGGCTCGGCGTCGACGACCCGATGTGCTTCGACGTCGTGACCGCACCGACCGGCGACGGGGGAGTTCTGATCGTGCCGGTCGCGGGATTCGCCAAGCGTTGGAAGGCGATCTCATGAGCGACATTCGGCTCCTCGATCTCTGCGAACGGATCCGTCCGGAGCTCGCCTGTCTCGGCGACCTCGGTCGACAACTGCTCGACGTCGTCGGCGTGATCGAACGTGTCGGCGCCTCGCGCTCCATCGCCGCGCTCGACGAACCAAGCTTCGCGCTCGACGTGCTGACGGCCGGCGGGATCCACGACACGCGCTCCATCGGACAACTGCTCGACTTCCTTCGACTGCGTGCCGACTCGGGTCCCACCGGCACGACCAAGACATCGACCGCCGCCGTGACCGTGGCCGAAGCCGTCGATCTGTACGAAGGGAGCGCGCTGGCGTTGATGGCGACCGGTACACGCGCGACGTACCGCACCTGGACTCGTCGCCTCGTCATCGAACACGGTGACCGAACGCCTCGCTCGCTTACCGCCGGGGACCTGACCGACCTCATCGCCAGACACGTCATCGCCAGCCGAAGCGCTGACGATCGCCGCCGCGCCGGTCGCTCCGCGGAGGAGAACGCCGTCGGCGCGTACCGGCACCTGTGGACCTATCTGTGCGACAAGAGTTACGCGACGATCAACATTGCGCTCAGTCTCCGCAAGCCGATACGTCCCGAGCCTCGGCGGCGGGCGTTCACCGTGGAAGAGGCGGCGCTGCTTCGCCAGCTCGCCCGGGATGGTCGCGACTCGCTACTCGACGAAGTGACGCTCGCGATCCCCGAGCGCGTTGGGCTGCGCCGAATCGAACTTGGACGACTCCGCGTCAACGACATCGACCTCGAGCGCCGCACGATCGAGGTGTGGGGCAAAGGTGACAAGGATCGAACGATGCCGATCCCGCCGAATCTCCTCGACCTCCTCCGTCGGTACCTGGAGAGTCGCCGACCACGCCATCTCTCGAGTCAGGAATGGCTGCGCTCGGACGAGGTGCTGCTCCGTCGTCCGCCGTCGCCCGGCGCTCCGATGGGTCGACCGACGAGCCGGCGCCGCATCGAGGATCTGTTCGTACGACTTCAGGGCGACGCTCCCGATCTGTTCGCGCGAGGCGATCTCTCCTTGCACTCCTACCGGCACTCGCTTGGGACCTTCATCGACGGCGCGTACGGCCGACCGATGACGCGTGCGGTCTTGGGCCACACCTCGCGCCAATCGCCGACAGATCACTACGTCCACGTCGCCACGGAACGGTTGGCCGACGCACTCGCTGACTACGAGCGTCACCTACTCGATCCCGAGTGACCGGCCGTACGCCAAGTTTTCTTGTCCCTGGATTGCGCCTCGGCGACCCCGTTAGGGGGTGTGCGCGCAGTTTCTCGAACATCATGTTTAGTACTCAGGCCACCCTGGGTATTGGAGAAGCCACTGTTCTCGCCCTGGCGGCGCGTTGGGCGGCGGCGTCCAGTACGAGAGCACCTGCCCGACGGGAGACGGCATGCGCACGCGGAAAGCTCGAACGTGGGAGTCCTTGGTCCGCTGACCCGCCTCGCGGCATGCGCGACAGTGACCGCGTTGTCGGTCACTGTCCTCGTTGCGTGCGGCTCCAGTTCCACTTCCCATACAGCCACAACAGATCGTGTAGTCGTCGCTTCGTCCGCGTTGTCGACGGCGACCGAGCCGCCGGCCAGCAGTGAGCCCGAGCCGACTTCTGGCGCGACCACGACGACGAGTGAGCCCACAACGAGCTCCGCCGGCTCAGTTCCGCAGTCCACTACCGCCCCTACGACGGTGGCTGTCCCGATCACCGCCGGGGCAGGTGATCCTGAGGCCGCCGTGCGATCAGCGATTGCTCTCGCAGAGAGTTCGTACTCGGCATGTCTCACCGCGATGCCATCGTGCGATCCGGCGACGCTCGCAGTCGCCCGAGCCGGGGATCTACTCCAGGGCAACGTCGATCGCGTCAACGAATGGAATGCCCAGGGCTACACCGTCCGTGACCGCGACCAATTCCGCTACGTCGTCGAGTCGGTGACCCTGGGCCAGGACAACACCACAGCGTCGGCTGTCGTGTGCATCGCAGATGGAAGCAAATTGGTCCTGCCTGGTGCCGGACCGAGTGGCGCTGACGTGGTGGTCGACGACTCCTACAGCTCGGGGCTCTCGAACTGGGAGATCAAGCTCGACGCCGATGGAGATTGGAGGGCGTATGCCGCGCCAGCGTCAGGTCCAACGGAGACGAGCGATGTATGTCCGGCGGCTTGAAGGTGCTCGGCATGCTGGCTCTCGCAGCTTCCATGGTGCCGGCAACGCGAGTGGCCGCTTCGCCCGGCGACGGTTCAGGACAGGGCACGGGCGGATCCACGTCATCAGGCGTGATCACTGCTGGTGCGACCGTGTACTCCAACGGCGGATCGTCAACCTCGTCCGGGTCCTCGTCGTGCACTTGGGATCAGATCCAGACGCTCGGCTCTGCGCAGACGGCACAGGTCTCGTGGCCGAACACCCGAAACGGCATCACGTACGAGCTGTGGCGCAAGACCTGTGACGGCGCCGAGACCTACATCGAGGTCCCTCAGACCAAGCCCACCGACCTGCTCCCAGGTCTGCTGAGCCAGCTGAAGAGCTCGAAGCTGCCCGAGCCGACACCGACGTTCCTCGGCACTGACCCGCAGTTCGGCTGGGCGTATGTCCAGGTTCCGTTGGACTTCCGGGCGGATCGTTCGTCGTGGACGCCCGTATCCGTGACAGCATCCGCTGGCCCGGTGTGGGCGACGGTCACGGCGACACCGCAAAGGTTGACGTTCGATCCGGGTGACCCTGCGGCTCTCGGGTCGGTCAGCTGTGACGGTGACGGACCTGTCGCCGCGTACGTGGCGGACACTCCGGGGGCGTGCTCGTACACATACGTGGATGCGTCGTCGACCTCTCCCATCGATGGCTACAACTTCACGACCAAGATGACAATCGAGTGGGCGATCGCCTGGACGTCATCGACGGGCGCGGGTGGTGCGCTTCCAGCGTTCTCGACGACATCGACAACACCGCTCGCCGTCGCGGAGGCCAAGGGTCTCGTCACGTGCACTGGCGGTCGACCGCAAGAAGGTGGTTGCTGATGGCTCGCACTGTCCGATCCCTCACTCATCACACGGACGTCCCAGATGCGGGTCCGGCGTTGTCGGTGGTGTCGGTTGCCGGTCCGAAGCGACGCCGACCTTCGTGGGTCGCGTTGGGTGTGGTCCTTGTTGGGTTGGCGGCGTTGCTGGGTGCGTGGGTGTTCACGACGACCTCTCATCGATTGTCGATCGTGGTGGCGTCCCATGACATTGCGCCGGGTGAGGTGGTCACGGCGGCGGACCTGCGGGTGGTCGAGATGGGCCAGACCGGTGGGGTGCGTGCGATTCAGTCGTCGCAGCAGGATCTGATCATCGGTCAGGCAGCGCGCGGCCCGATCCCGGAGGGCACGATCTTGAACACCGGATTGTTCTCGCAACGCAGCGATGTCGTGCCCGCCGGCCAAGTTGTGGTCGGCGCGGAGCTCGATCCTGGGGCTGTCCCGACGTCGGCGTTGCAGGCCGGCGACCATGTCGAGTTGCTCGGCGTCGTGAAGGCGACCTCAACCGACGCATCAGGTACTGCTCAGACGGCGTTGTCGCTGGGATCGGGGACGGTGTGGTCAGTCGAACGGGCGACAGCGACCTCGACGTCATCGAAGCTGTGGGTGTCGTTGCTCATCCCTGAAGACGCACAGGCCGCAGTCGCGCAATCGGCCGCGGACGGACTGTTGCGATTTTCATTGGTTGGTGGCGGCTCATGATCGTGGCGCTGTCATCGGTTGGTGGCGCACCAGGGGTGTCGTCATGGTGCGTGCTGCTCGCCGCTGCATGGCCGGTCGACACGGATGCTCGGGTCGTGCTCGAGGCTGACGTGAGTGGCGGGGTGTTCGGGGCTCGCTACGGGCTGGGTGTCGACCCTGGGGTGGTGTCGTTGATCGCCGGGCTACGCCGCTCCAAGGACGGTGGCGTGGACCTTGACGAACACGCCCGTCTGCTGGCGCCTTCGGTGTGGTTGATCCCCGGGCCAGAGTCAGCGGAGCAGGCGACGAAGGTCTGGTCCGGATCGACCGGCAACGTCGCCGACTGCGCAGCCGCGGACTCGGGCGTGTGGTTCGTCGATTGCGGTCGAGGACCGGTTCGCGGTGGCGATACCGAATTCGTCCGGAATGCCGTGCTGTCGATCGTCATGTCGCGCGCTGAAAGCGAACACCTCGTGCAGGTGCCGTCGCGTGTAGCGGACCTGCGGAAGGTCGGCGGCCGTGTCGCGGTGTTGGTGATCGGCAAGCCCGGCCACGGCACGGACGAGCTCGGTGCGTTCTTCGGATCGGACCGAACCTGGGTGGTGGGCGAGACGAGCGAGCTGGTCGCGCTGACCGCAGCGGTGCTGCATGGCGGCCGGGCACGCCGGTCATGGTTGTGGCGTTCCGCTCTCGATGTCGCCGCATCGGTGTGCGAGGAGATCTCGACCTCAAGCGCAGATCCTGCAACGGCGGGAGATGTCGCATGAATCGTGTTGATCCCGCTCTCGTGGTGGCCTTGACCAAGGCGGTCCAGGCCGCTCTGGAGCTGGACGCGACGGAGCGACTGAAGTCCGATCGCGCTCATCTCTCGGCTGCTGCCCAGGAAGCGTTGGCGGACTCCGTGTTACGCGCCGAGTTTCAGCGGATCGACGAGGGACGAATCGCTGCCGGCGTCGGTCGCTTGTCACCGGTGGAGGAGCAGCAGCTGTCGGAGCGTGTCCTCGCCTTGTCGGTCGGGTTGGGCCCGGTGGAGTTGTTGCTCGCCGATGATTCGGTGGAGGAGGTCGTCGCATCTCGGTTCGATCTCGTGTTCGTCTACCGCTCTGACGGCACGGTGGAACAGATCGACGACCGGTTATGGGCATCGGAGGCCGAGCTCGACGCATGGCTGTCCCATCTCGCCCGGACGGCTGGTCGCACGGAACGTCAGTTCAACTCGCAAGTACCGCTGTTGGTGATGCGCCTCGGCGAGGGGTTGCGGCTCGCCGCGACTCGCGGGGTGTCGCAGCACGTCTCGTTCGCGCTGCGCCGCAACGCGCTCGGCAAGGTGACCTTGGGAGATCTGGTCGGGTTGGGGATGTTGCCGGAGGTGGTCGCCGAGTTCCTGCGGGCGTGTCTGCGGTCGAGCGAGATCCGGATCGTGTTCTCCGGCCCGACCGGTTCCGGGAAATCGACGGCGGTCCGCGCGTGTCTGGCGGAGATGGATCCGATGAAGCGGATCATCATCATCGAAGACACATCCGAACTCGACCTTTTCGACCCGGTCTCGCATCCCAACGTCGAATCGTGGGAGGAGCGGCTCGCCAACAACGAGGGCGAAGGCGCGATCACCCAGGGACAGCAGGTCAAACACGCGTTGCGGTACCGGCCGGACTGGTTGGTGTGCGGCGAGGTACGCGACTCCGACTCGGCAGTCCCGATGCTGAAAGCGATGACCCACGGCCAGTCATCGCTGACCACCGTCCACGCCGCCTCCGCCGTCGGTGCACTGGACAAGCTCGCCCTGTACCTCGGCACTGGCGAGGATCGCCTCCCACCGGATGTCGCGCACAACCAGCTCTACCAAGCCGTCGATTTCATCGTCCAACTCGACCGGCTCCCGGACGGACGCCGCGTTGTCACCGAGGTCCTCGAAGTGTCGGGCTTTGACGGCAAGCGCTGTACGACGAACACGATCGTCACCCGCGACGACGACGGACACCCGGTGACGTTGCAACGCCTCGAACACGCCCATGTCGCCAAACTGCGCCGCGCCGGCTTCGACGACGCACTGCTCGGAGGCGGGTTCCGATGACCGCTCTCGCCGGAGCCGTCGTCGGCGTGATCGCCGCGATCGGGGTTTGGATCGCGATCCTCGGCGCCACCGGCGTCACCATCAACGAACACCACAAGCGCACGATCGACTGGTCAACGCTCGGCTGGCGAGCCGCACTCATCGCTTTCGCCGCCGCCGTCGTCTGGGTCGTCACGAGTTGGCCGGCGGCTGGCGGACTGGCCGCTGCAGCCACGGGGATCGCCCCGATGCTGATCGGTTCGCGCCGGCGGCGTCGCGAGTTGGAGGAGCGAACGGAGAGCCTGGCGTCGTGGGCGGAGATGTTGCGCGACACGATCAGCGCACACGCCGGCCTGCGCGAAGCGATCGCTGTCACCGCACGCGTCGCACCACCGCCGATCCGACGGGAGGTGCAGGCCCTGTCGGTGCGTGCCGAACGCGAGTCGCTCCCGGTCGCGTTGCGACGCTTCGGGAGCGAGGTCGACGATCCGGTCGCCGATCTGATCGTGACGGCACTCGTGATCGCCGCCGAACGCCAAGCGCAACGCCTGTCGGATCTGCTCTCCGAGATCGCCACTTCAGCGCGTCAGCAGGCAGCGATGCGGATGCGGATCGAGACCGGACGAGCACGGACCTATGCCTCGAGCCGGGTGTTGGTCGTGATCACGCTCGGGCTCGCGGTGTTGTTGTTGCTGTTCTCCCCGAAGTTCATGTCGCCCTACGACTCGGCGACCGGGCAGCTGGTCATGCTCGGAATCGGCGCCCTGTTTGCCGGTGCGCTGTGGGGATTGGTCCGGATGAGTCGCCCCGCGCCCGCGCCCCGGCTGCTCGCCACGCCCACTGATGGCGGGGTGATCGGATGATGTTGCTGGCGATGATCGTCGCCGGCGCCTTCGCGGGCGGGGGACTGCTGAGCGTCGCACACGGCCTCGTCGGCACGACCGAACCGTTGACCGCGCTCGTGACCGAACTTCATCGACCTCGAACAACATCGGCCACCGTAGGACGAACGAGGCGGCTCTCGCTGGAGGCATTGGCCGGTCGATCAACACCTGACCGTGCGTCGGACTTGGCGGTGTGTGAGCGAGACCTCGGCAAGTACGTCCAGGACCGTCTCCTGTGGGCATCGATGTTCGCCGCCCCTGGAGCGCTCCTACTCCTCCTCGCGGTCGCTGGCAGCGCGTCGTTCCTGTCGCCATCGCTACCGCTGCTCGCCCTTGTTGGCGGGGCAGCGGGCGGCTGGTTGTACGCCCGGCTCGATCTTCGCTCGGACGCTGAACGAGCGCGCCGCGAGTTCCGCCACGCCCTCGCCGCCTACCTCGAACTCGTCACGATCCTGATGGCCGGCGGTGCAGGTGTCGAGACCGCGATGTTCGACGCCGCAGCAGTAGGTCACGGCACAGCCTTCCGCCACCTCCGCTCCGCCCTCACCGCAGCACAAGCACGCCGAGAACCACCGTGGCGGGCCCTCGGCGAACTCGGCAACCGCCTCGGCGTCAACGAACTGATCGAGCTCGAAGCATCGATGACCCTCGCCGGCGGTGGCGCGATCGTGCGTGACTCCCTCAACGCCAAGGCCGAAGCCATCCGCGCCAAGGACCTCGCCCAACTCGAATCCGACGCAGAAGCGAAGTCAGAGACCATGGTCCTGCCCGTGGCGATGATGTTCGCCGGCTTCCTGCTGCTGATCGGCTACCCGGCGCTCGCCGCCCTGTCCACGCCATGACCGCCTCTGCCGAATCCGTCCGTGCGCTTCAGCGAACGCCGCACCAGATCTCGATGGCCACGAAGCCCGAACAAAGGAGCCCCCATGTTGCAACTCCAGATCCTGATCATGACGACGTGGATGCGCGCCAGCGAACCGGCCCGACGACGCGCCGACGAACGCGACCGCGGCGAGATCACCTCCACGACCGCGCTGATCGTCCTGCTCGTCGTCGCAGCCATCGCCGCCGGCGGAGTGATAGCAGCCAAGATCGCCAGCAACGCCAACGCCGTCCCATCACCCTGACCCACCGAGGCGCGGCTGCTAGCAGACGTGAACGCGACCGGGGCGAGGTCACCGCGACCGTGATCATGGTCCCCGTCATCCTGCTCGCAACATTGTTCGTGGTGCAGCTCGGGCTCGCCTACTACGCCCGCAGCGTGCTTGCCGGAGCCACACAAGACGGCGCCGCAGCCGGCGCTCGACGCGACTCCAGTCCGAGCGAAGGAAGCGCGCTCGCGGACGACCTCATTGATCAATCCGCCAGCGCGCTACTCAACTCCCACACCGCCCACGCCTCAACCGACGGCCAAACCGTCACCGTGACCGCTGAAGGCAAAGTCGTCTCGTTGCTGCCGTTCGTCGGATCGATCACAGTGCGAGCCTCCGCGTCGGCGACCGTCGAGCAGTTCGACCCGCAAGGCCAGCCATGACCACCGAACCAACGACTGATCGTGGCTCAGCCGGTGTCGAGGCCGCGATCGCGGTCGTCGCACTGCTGTCGGTCGGGTTCTTCATCATCGGCGCGCTCCGTGTTGTCGGAACAGGAGGCGACGTCAACGCCGCCGCACACTCGGCCGCCCGTGCCGCCGCAGCCGAGTACGACTCCGGTGCCGCATCCGCTGCCGCGAACACTGCCGCAGCCGGCGTGCTCGCCGACCGCGGCGTCGCGTGCCAGTCGCTGAACGTCAGCGTCGGCGGAGACTTCGTGCCTGGAGGCCTTGTCACCGTCGACGTGTCCTGCACCGTCTCGCTCGGCGATGTCGGGCTCTCCGGGTTCCCCGGAAGCCGAACCGTCCATGGGCACGGCGTCGAACAGATCGACATCGTCCGCGGAGGGACCTGACATGACCCGAGAGTCGAGCGAGCGTGACCGTGGTTCTGTGATGCCGATGACAACGATCCTGGTCATCTTCTTGATGATGGGCGCGTGGTCGCTGATCTCGGCATCACAACAATGGGCGGCCCGGCGCGATGCCCACGCGGTCGCCGCCGCAGCGGCCCGTGCCGCAGCCCAAGCCGACCCGATCGCGCTCCGCTCCGGCGACGTCATCGACCCCGACGCCGCCCAAGCCAGAGCCGAAGCAATCATCTCCGCGTCCGGATACGCCGGCTCCGTCAACATCGACGGAGCTGCGGTCACCGTCTCCGTCTCCGCTGGCGTCCACTACGCCTTCCCGGCACCGGGGTTCCCGTCGAGCGTCTCCGGGTCGGCGTCCGCAGTCGTGCAGCGCGGCGTCACCGGCTCCGAAGGCGGCTGACCATGACCCAGATCGTCCACCGCGGCCGCCAACTCCTCGGCTGCCTCGCACTCCTAGCCCTCGTCGCAGGTGTCCCGACGGTCCTTGCCCGGATCGCAGGTTGGCCACCGCCTCACAGGCTCCCGACCTGGAACCGCTTCTCGACCGCTCTGCAGCAAGGCGACATCCCAGCCAACACCGTCATCAAAGCCATCGGCGTGCTCGTCTGGATCGCGTGGCTGCAGCTGATGTGGGCGCTCATCTGGGAACTCGTCGTCAACGTTCCCCGAGCCGCCCGCGGGCAACGCACCGTCTCCGCCCCGATGGTCCCCCGGTCGATCGGCAACGGCATGGGCCGACTCGTCACGCTCATCCTCTCCGTTGGGATCATCGCGTCGAGCAGCCGCACCCTCGCCCTCGCCCCCGCATCGGCAACACCGTTTCCGCATCGCAACACGGCGGTCGCCGCCCTCGTCACCGAAACCCCAACCGCACACCGTGAAGCGCAACCTTCGATCCCTATGGCCTCCCGCTGGCACGTCGCGCCACGAGACTCGCTCTGGTCGATCGCCGAAGCCGCGCTCGGCGACGGATCAAGAGTGCACGAGATCATCGACCTCAACCCGACCGTCAACTCACCACGAGACATCCGCAGCGGAATGGTCCTCACGCTCCCACGCGACGCCACCGTGCCAGCCGACCGCCAGCAGACCACACCCGCCACCCAAGCGGTCAACACCGCCACAACCGACCCGACGCCGAACTGCGTGCCCGCGACCACGGTCACAGTCGTGCGAGGCGACACACTCTGGGACCTCTCCGAAACCCAACTCCACGCCGCAGGACTCGCCCAACCCACCGGCCACGACATCGTCGAATACCTCCACCAAGTCGTCACCGCCAACCCCAGCATCGCCGACCCCAACCTCATCTACCCCGGCCAACAATTCATCCTCCCAGCCATCGGCCAACCACCACCCACTCCGCCAGCCGCGGACCCACCCGCAGCCGCACCGGCGGCGAACACGCCGCCCGCCAGCGAAGTGCCGCCAACCACCGAGACCGCGCCGGCCGCTCCCGACTCCGCCGTCCCGCCACCGACGATCGATGAAGAGACCTCAACCACTGCCACACCTCCAACAGTGCCGATGATCCCGACGGTGACCACCGAGCCCACGCCGTTGACAACGACAGGCGACGAAGCGGCCCCGATCAACGCGACGACCGAAGTGGCGACATCGAACTCCACGGCGGGCTGGCTCGCCGGACTATCCGGCTCCACCGTGCTCGCGTCAGCATTTCTCGTAGCGCATCGTCGGCGCCGCAGCCGCCGGGCGACTCGAGGCGCACGGCTCGCCCTGCGACATCGACCCGAACCGGCCATAGCAGACATCGAACGATCACTCGTCGCTGCCTCCGACATTGCCCTTGTCACCTGGGCCAACGATCAGCTTCTCGGACTCCTCGAACGACTCGACCCGAAACGCATCGCCGGCGGACCCGCCGCCATCGAACTCTCCGAGACCGATGGCATCGAACTGCTCTGGGACCAACCGAACCCCGCCACCGTGAAACCTTGGACAAGCAAGGACGGGGGATGGACGTGGCGCCTGCCGTACGACCCAGACGCCCTCGTCGCCGCCTCGAACGGCGTCGCAGCATTACCAAGCCTCGTCAGCATCGGCACCCGCCAAGGCAACCAGCTCCTCATCGACCTCGAAGCCTTCGGCAGCATCGCAATCAGCGGCGACCCGACCCGGGTCGACGACTTCATGCGGTCCCTCATCCTCGAACTCGGCAACGGCGATCTCCTCTCCGACACCTACATCCACGTCGTTGGACACCACCTCACCGCCAACGAACTCTCGCCCCGCGTGCAAGTCCGAGACGCCGAGTCCGCCCACACGCATCTCCGCCAGATGATCCAGGCAAACCGAGAACTCTCGGACACGAATCAGGTGTCCGACACGTTCCGCCTCCGTGTGAGCTGTGGCCCGCTCGGCCATGAAACGACGATCGTCATCGTGCCCGCCAACGAAGCGCCGATTGACGAACTCGTCAACTCGGTACCGCGACGCTCGGGCGGCGTCTTGATCGTCATCGGCGAGCACGCCGAGACCGCCGCCACCATCGTGCTGCGCGAGGACGGCACGGCCTGCCTGCAGCCACTCGGGCTGACGTTCGAGGCCGCCGGCGTGCCGACCGAGACCATCGCCGTGTTGGACGCCCTTGTCAGCGACACCGAGGCCGACATCGAAGTTGACGAGCCCGCACTCGTCGAGGTGGAGGCCAGATCTGAACCCGACGACCCTCGGTCGGCGGCCGAGTCGGTTGTGACGGGCGACGAGGTAGAGCAGCTCGAACTGGACATGCTCGACTGCGACACTGACGAGGATCAGCCATGGTCGCTGCCGGAGCCGGGCCTTCTCATCCGGCTCCTCGGCGCCCCGACGCTTCCGCACCACCCTCAGCTCGGACGCCTCGACATCAGCCTCGTCGCCTTCCTTGCCTGTCACGACCACTCCGCGACCGAAGACCAAGTCATCAACGCCGTTTGGGGCGGTCGACACATCGAACGATCCACGCTCTGGAACCGGATCTCCAAAGCCCGGGCCACGCTCGGACCCTTCCTCCCAGGACGAGGACAGTCATCCCAGCTCGTCCGCCTCAGCACCGATGCGGTGACAGACCTCGATCTCTTCGGAGGGCTCGCTGCGCACGCCACGCAAGCGTCGTCGGCAGAGGCGCTCGAGTTGATCGAGCAGGCCATGGATATGATCGCGGGTGTCCCCTTCGATGGAGCGGGCTACGACTGGGCTCACGACCACCAGTACTTCGCACAGGCGTGCAACCTCATCGAGTCGACAGCGCTCCGCGGAATCGAAATCGCCCTCGAAGCCGACGATCCCGAGGCTGCGCGGCGAATCGCGACTGCCGCGCTCCGTGCGCTCAAAGCCGATGAACCGATCTATCGAGCGCGGATGCGGATCGAAGCACACGTCGGGAACCTGACGGGCGTGCGAGGCGCCTACAACGAACTTGCTGGCATGCTCTCCGAACTCGCCGAGGACGACTCCTACCAGCCTTCGAACAGCACGAAGTCACTGCTCGGCCAGCTCGTCGGCACAACCGACTGATGCCCGGCGACGAGGTCGATCGCCGCCACAGTCAACCTACTCGGAACCTTCACCGTGCGTGCCCTCTGAGATCGAGCACACCGGTTGTAACCAGGCTGCGAGGGGTTCCCTCCGGTGACATCGACCTGGGCAACGCATGAGGATGGGCTGCACTGCCCGTCTGCCGTCCGGCGAGTAGCGAAGATGACGCGTCGGCGCTCAGCTCGGTGCGTCCGCCAGGAAGGTCATCAGCGCGGTGGGCATGAGGTAGCCATGCTCGTTATGGCCGTCTGTCATGTCGACCGGGATCACCGGGATGTTCACCCGTTCCAGGCTCACCACCATCCACTC
Organism: Ilumatobacteraceae bacterium; assembly: GCA_025463425.1. Lineage (GTDB taxonomy): Bacteria > Actinomycetota > Acidimicrobiia > Acidimicrobiales > Ilumatobacteraceae > WLMZ01. The sequence continues at coordinate 13,602 of JAOBWQ010000184.1, forward strand.
GGGCAACAACCCGACCACCGAGCGCACCTCCGCTCGCAGGTCATCGGGCAGTGACTGGTACCACTCCTGGCACCTCTCCTCAAACGTCATCACAGCGCCTCCTACCGAGGCAGGGTCTAGGCCGTACGGTGCAAGAACGGTAGTGCTCGTTCGGTAGCGAGTCCACCTCGTGCGAGATTCCAGACCCATGACGCAGTTAGGTGATGGCCTTCTGACCGGAGAAGCTTCAACGGGCTGCCACCCCGCTCAACCTCAGGGTCCGCAGAAATGGCGGCTCAACGCATCCCAGGCTGAACGTGTCAGAACGAGCAGCCGCTCATTGGAAGGGTGCGCGGATCGAGACCGATCTGGTCGTAGTAGAGGCTTGCGATCAGCCGTTGCGGACAACGCTGCACCCCGTCGATACGGATTTCGACGTGAACGTGCGGTGCGCCTGAGCGCCCGGTATCACCAGACCAGAGGATCTGCTCGCCGGCGTTCACGGTGTCGCCGAGGCCGACGGTGACGTCGGTTGCGTGGCAGTACGTCCAGCGCACGTTGTCTGCATCGACGATGGTGATGCCGACACCACAGGTCTGGCAGTCGGCGCGTCCGGTTCCGCAGTTCTCGGTCCACCAGTTGTGCGGCCAGTCGTGGACGACATCGACTCGGCCGGCTCGGATCGCGTAGATCGGTGTGTGGACCGGGACGAGCCAATCCCATGCCGGGTAGTCGTGGTGCGGTTCGTTGATTGCGTTCGGTGCGGCGTCGAGGAGAGCTCGCGGTCCAGGAAGAGACCAGTCGCCGCCGATCGGCGCGACGCTTCCTCCGATGCATTCGGAGGCTTCAGGCGTCGTCGATGGCGAACCCGTATCGAGCTGGTCGTGGTAGGTGTCCATCCATCGTGCTTGGTATTGGCGTGGTGTGAGCCGGTTTCCGGCGTCGGCGCGGGGCACGGTGTTCCACTCGGCTGATGTCGATGCGGGGAGGTGTCCGATGTACCAGACGACGGGCACGGCGGTGACGTCGTCGTCGTTGTGGCCGAGGATGCTGTTGACGAGATCCCTCGCCTTCTGATCCTGGATGGATGGCGGGGCGTCTTTGGCGTGCACGTAGCCGCCGTACCGGTTCCAGGAGCTGTCGAGGAACTGGTACGCGCCGGACGCGGACGCGCCCTTCGCTTGGGCGGTGTAGTCGTCGTTGGATTCGAGGTGGCGGATCGTGGCAAGGATCGGCGCGATCTCCGCGGTGCCATCGCTGCACGGCGCGATCTGTGGACCGTCACCGTTCGCCAACAGGACCGGGAGCAGCGTCACGCCGACCACGAGCGCCGCGACGGCGGCAGCGAGAGCCTTCATGTCTCCCAACGGGGCGAGCAATCGCTGCGACCGGGAACTCGAAGCTTCTTTCCCGTTGTGGGGCGAGGCGATCCCGCTGGTGTGTACGGCCCGCAGCTGGCAGGTCTTCCAGAAAGGAGCGTGTCATGAGTGAAACGAACAGGGAAGGCGTGCTGGCTCGGGTCGCCCGCAGAACCATGGCGGCGACAGCGTTCGCCGTCGTTGCTGGCGTGTTGAGGTCCGGGGCGGCGTTCGCGGATTCGATCCCGAACCCGCCGGCGGATGGCTCGGCGCCGGGAGCGGCGTTGATCAGCACGGTGATCGGCTGGTTGAAGTGGGCTGGTCTGGCTTCGGCGTTCGCCGGGCTGTTGATCGGCTCGATCATGACTGGGGTCGGTCATTTCGGGTCGAACTATTCGGCGTCGTCCGCTGGGCGCAAGTGGCTGCTCGGTGGGATGGGCGCGGCGGTGCTCGCCGGGCTTGCGTGGACGATCGCGACCACGCTGTACACGGCGACGGGTGGCTGAACATGCGCAAACTCACAATCGCCATTGCGTTGCTCGTCGCTGTCGCCGTCATCGGCACAGTTGCGATGCGCATCGGGAAGACGGGTCCAGACCACTCGTCACGCTCGGCCAGCGGGTCGAACCTCGCTGCGGAACCGAACACCGCATCGACTGACGCCGCAGCCGGTTCAGAGCTGGCTGCGGCGAGGCAAGCTGCGATCGACGCCGTAGCAGCCACTCCAGCGGTCGTGAAGGCCGGGTTCATCTCGCGACGAGACCTCATCGCATCCTTCGCAACGGCAAGTTACGCTCCGCAGCTGGCGGACGACACGTCAGCGCAGATGGACGAGCTACTCGTCCAGGTCGGGCAGGACGACGTCGATGCGGGTTCGATGGAGCTCGCCGAGCGGCCGATCACCGCCGCGGCCACAACGACGCCGGACGGCGTGCAGGTACAGGTCTGGTCAGTTCTGATCATCGCGGTTCCGGGTACGGGCCCGGCGCGTCAGGTCTGGCGGACCGTGACAGTGCAGATGCGCCTCGACGGCGGCAGATGGCTCGTGGACGATTGGAAGTCGACTCTCGGTCCGACACCATCACCAGCGGCGGACGCGACGTTCGAGGACGCCTCGACGTTCACCGGACCGCTGGAATGGGACGCGGCCGACGTCGACCGGGCGGTGCGCTGATGTTCCCGATCCCGAACCCTCTGGATCTGTTCGGTGACGCGATCAGCAGCGTCACCGGTTGGGCGTGGGGCAAAGTCATCGAGGGGATCTACACATGGTTCGCAAACGGCCTGTTGATGTTGATGGAGTGGGTGTGGGGCGTCCTCGACACAGCGACCACGCCGCGCCTCACCGATGCCTGGTTTGCTGACGGCCTTGTACGTCCAATCGCCGCGATCTCACTGTCGATCACGATCGCCCTGATGCTCGCCTCCGCCGTGCAGGCCGGGTTCGGCGGCCGCCCTGAGCTGATCGGCGACGCGCTCAAAGAGGGCCCGAAGTCGATCGTCGCGACTGCGCTGACGATCGTCGTGATGGACGTCATGATCAAAGGTGCCGACGTGATCGGCGATGTGGCGTGGCAAGCCGGCCGTGCGGACGCGATGGCGGCGATGGACCGGATCGCAGCGACGATCGGGAGCGCGGGTGCGTTGGCCGGCACGTTCCTCGGTCCTTTGGCGCTGCTGTTCGGAATGATCGGGCTGCTCGTCACGACGGTCGTGCTGTTCATGCGCTCGTCCTTGCTGTATGTGGTCGCCGCGTTCGCGCCGATTGTGTGGTCGTCGTCGGTTGCGCCGATGATGCGCGGCTCGGGCCGCCGGCTGGTGCAGGTGACGGTCGCGTTGGTGCTCGCGAAGCCGGCGATCACGATCACCCTCGTCGTCGGTGTGAAGTTGTTGGCGAACGGCGGGACGTCGTCGAGCGGTGGCGACGGCGCAGCCGCGTTGGGGGTGTTGATCTCTGGGTTCTCGTGCTTCGCGATCGCTGGCCTTTCGCCGTGGGTCGTGTACCGGTTGTTGCCGACTGTGGAGTCGGCGACGGTCGGGACTGGGATCGTCGGTGGATAGGGTCGGAGCGCGATGACCGCAGCGAACGTCGGAATG
>JAOBWQ010000205.1 GCA_025463425.1 Ilumatobacteraceae bacterium
AGCGGCCGCACAGGCCCGTGACACCAGCTCGACGGCGCTGTGGTGCTTCAGCAGGAGGCGATCAGCAACATCGCCGATGGTCGGCGGCCGTTCCCCGGCGTGGCCTCGCACTGCCAGCAGGAGCTGATGCTGTGCGGCGGTGAGACCGACGGCCGCAGCCTGGGACTCGCTCCAGTGGAGGAACCTGCGGACACCGTCGCGGAAGGCCAGCAGGCGGCGGTAGTCGTCGTCGGAGACGGGTTCGACGGCCTCGACGGTGCGGGCCGCACGTCGGCCGGTCACATCGTCGCCCGCGACCGTTGGGTGTGGATGATCGACACACCGTCGGTGAGGAACAGGGACACCATTGCAGCGATCAGCGCCGGCGGCAGGATGCGCATCCCGGCCATCTCGGCCACCACGGCGGTCGACCCGATCGGCGTCTTCGTCACGCCGACGTTGGTGGCCACCATCATCGAGGTCAGCATCACGACCTCGTGGCCGCCGATGCCGTGGCTGACCGCGACCGCGACCGTCGCGCCCATGAAGAACAACGGGATGATGAACCCGCCCCGCCAGCCGCTGCTCACGATCGTCGCTGCGGCCACCAGCTTGCATGCGCCGGCCAGCAGCAGCACCGAGACGGCGAGCCGGGTCGTGGCGATGTGGTCGATCTGGGTCTCGCCGAAGGTCAGGCTGTACGGCGACACGATCGCGAGCCCGCCCAGCAGAAGTCCGCCGAGCACCGGCTGGATCCGCGGGTCGACGTGCGAGAACGCCCAGCGCGTCGCGCGGATGACCCAGCTGAACAGCGTCGCGATCGCCGCCCCGGCGACGCCGGCCGCGACACCGAGGGCGAGATCGAGGAACGTGATCGAGCCGAGACCCGGGAACTCGAACACGGGATGGAAGCCGGCGCGCAGCAACGCGGTGTACGTCACCCATCCGGAGATCGCGCCGAGCGCGGCGGGCAGCATCGCCTCGTAGTACTCCAGACCGCGTCGGTGGAGGATCTCGAGCGCGAACAGCGCGCCTCCCATCGGCGCACCGAAGAGCACCGTGAACCCGGCCGCCATGCCGGTGATGCCGAGGATCCGGCGATCCGCGGAGGGCAGCTGCAACCGGTGCCCGACCCAGCTCCCGATCGTGCCCGTCGTCTGCACCAGGGGCGCCTCCGGGCCGATCGCGCTGCCCGCGGCGATCCCCAGCAACGACACGGGGATCAGCGAGCGAAGTGCCCGGACGTCGGCCGGGCGATCACCGACGTGGATGTTGTCGACGAGCAGTTCGACGTCACCCGGACTGCCGAGGAACCGGACCAGCAGGGCCACCGCCACGCCGACACCGCCGAGCACCGCGAGGTGGCTCCATCGGCCCCAGTGCTGCGGTCCGAGCACGCGCGTGACGTTGCGAAGGAGCTCGACGTAGCCGGCGCTGACTGCACCCGACACGACACCGACGAGGACGGTCAGCGGCCACCAGGCGGTCGATCCCCTCCCACCTTCCCACCGGGCACCTGGCCGTCGATTGCCAGGCAGTTGGATCGCAGCCGTTCCATCCGAATTCATATCGTGTCACGATATATCCCGCGCGGCCCGCCTTCCACTCCGCAGAGCGCCCTCCATGAAGCCGCAGAACCCGTCGGTGTGCTCGCCGGCGAGCACCATCCGGCCGTAGGCGCGGTGCAGGAACGGCCATGCGTCGAGGAGCTGCCCTGGACCGAAGGTGGCGTAGCACCCGAGGCTGTACGGGTCGTTGGTCCAGTCGGTGCGGATCCGCTCGCCCGCCATCGCCTTCGCGCCGGGGAAGAACCGGTCGGCTTCGTCCACCACTCGCTGCACGGTCTCGTCGATCGAGGCGATCGCCGCGCCGTCGTGGGAGGACAGCAACACGGTGAGCACACCGGTGTCACCCGGCTGGGAATCGCTGCCGTCCCAGGTCTGGCCCCACGCCCGTTCAGTGTCGACGGCCCCGTCGAGGCCGCTGTCGTGCCAGATCCGGCGGGTCGTCTGCACGCTGATCTTGCCGCCGATCCCGTAGCCGACGCGGGCGAGCTCGTACGGCATGTCGAACCACATCCGACCGAGCACGGGCAGGGGCGCGGTGTTGACGATGTGCTCGGCCACGATCGTCTCACCGTCGGTCAGCACGATCCGGCCGGCGTCCGGGTCGAGCAGGTCGACGGGCGCGCCCAGACGGATCCGGTCGCGGATCGGTGCCGCGAGCAGGGTGGCGAGCTGATCGTTGCCGCCTGCGGTCCGGTACGCCTCGCGTCCACCCGGCGATCTGCGGTGCAGGGCCGCCATCCATCCGGCGAACAACTGGGAGATCTCGTCGGGGCCGAGCATGAACTCGGTCCGGATCTCGCGTCCGATCGCGACGCGAGCCATCAGCCCGAGATCGAGCCCGGCGACGAGCGCGCTGAGGGGTGCCTCGTCGAGACGCGCGCTGTCGGGGCCCGAGACCGGATCATCCGGATCGACCGACCCGGCGAGCTCGTCCAGCGCGGCCTCCCAGCGGCGCAGCTCACCGGCGAGCGAGTGGTGCAGGGCGAACGGCGTGGCTCGGCCGCCCACGTCGAGCAGTCGCCGCGACGGGTCGTGTCCCGACGTCACATCGGCCAGACCGAGACCGAGCTCGTCGACGAGCGCGATGACGTCGCGATGATCGGTGTCGATGAACTCGGCACCCCGTTCGGCGTACTGACCGTTGGCGAAGCGGTGCGTCCACACTCGGCCGCCGACGCGGTCTCGCGCTTCGAGGACGAGCACGTCGCGTCCAGCGGCAACGAGATCCGTCGCGGCGCGCAGACCGGCCAGGCCGGCACCGATCACGACGACGTCGTGATGCACGTGCTCCACAGCGATCAGCAGCCCCTCAGAAGAGGGTCGGCTGCTCGGGACGATACGTGCGCAGGCCGGGCCAGGGCACGTAGTTGTCCATGAACACCCACGAACGGCGATGGATCGCCGAGGGTCCGTAGCCCTGCAGCGCGGTCTTGTGCAGCGGGCACGGGTAGCCCTTGTTCGTGTCGAAGTGCCAGTGCGGGTAGTGCTCGGCGTGCTCGCGCATGATCCGGTCGCGGGTCACCTTGGCGAGGATCGACGCGGCGGCCACCGCGAGGCAGTAGGCATCGGCCTTGATCTTCATCTGGACGTGGCGGACGTGCGGAGCGACGAAGTTCCATGTGCCGTCGACGACGGCGGCATCGGGGACGATGCCCAACCCTTCGATCGCGCGTTGCGCCGCGAGCTTCTGCGCCGCGGCCATGCCCAGCTCGTCGCACTCCTGATGGCTGGCGCCGCCGACTGCCCACGCATCGCACCAGCCCGCGACCCGGTCGAAGATCGACTCACGGCCTGCCTCGGTGAGCATCTTCGAGTCGCGCACGCCATTGACCCGCTTGTCGCGCGGCAGCACAGCCGCACCGACCATCAGCGGCCCGGCCCACGAGCCGCGGCCGACCTCGTCGACGCCGACCACCACGTCGTAACCGAACTGCCACAGCTCGCGCTCGAGCGATCGCGTCGGTGCGACCTTCTTGCTCGGAGCGCGTGTGGCGGGCGACATCGGTCTACTGCAGCACGATCGCCGGTGCACCGGCGACCACGGAGCCGATCGCGGTGAAGCCCGCTGCGGCGAGATCAGCAGCGGTGCTCGGATCGACGGCGGCGAGCAGCCCCCCCGACGTCTGTGGGTCGTAGCCGATCGCGGCGTGGTCGTCGCCGAGGCCGGATTCGATCCGCACGTGCTGCTGGACGTGCTCGCGGTTGCGGAGGTCGCCGCCCGTGCGCACGCCGCGGGCGAGCGCATCGGCCACGCCGGAGTACAGCGGCAACGTGGCATCGTCGAACGCGAACACGGCATCGGCGCGCTCGGCCATGTCCCACGCGTGCCCGAACAGCCCGTAGCCGGTCACATCGGTGACGGCGTGCACGGCCGCGTCGTGGGCCTGGAGGACCTCCGATGCGGCACGGTTCAAACGCCGCATACCTGCGATCGCCTCCGCCTTGTCCGACGGAGAGCCTCCGGCCAACGCGAGCGCGGTGCCGAGCGGCTTGGAGATCATCAGCACGTCGCCGACCCGCGCGCCCTCCTTGCGGAAGATGCGGTCCGGATGCACCAGCCCCTGCACGGCCAGTCCGAATATCGGCTCCGGGTTGCGGATCGTGTGGCCGCCCGCCACCGAGCCGCCGGCCTCGGCCACCACCGCAGCGGCGGCGGCGAAGATCGCGACGATCGCGGCACGTGGGAAGTGCTCGGGGAACGCGGCGATGTTGACGGCGATCGTCACCCGGCCGCCCATCGCGAACACGTCGCTGCAGGCGTTCGCCGCGGCAATCGCCCCGAAGTCCGACGGATGGTCGACGAGCGGCGGGAAGAAGTCTGTGGTGCTGACCATCGCCAGGTCGTCGCTGATCCGGTACACGGCCGCGTCGTCGAACGGAGCCAGGCCGACGAGCAGCGACGGGTCGGAGCTGGCCGGGAAGTCGCTGACGAGGCTGGACAGCAGAGATGCACCCCACTTCGCCGCGCACCCGCCGCACGATGTCCACTCGGTCAGCCGCATGCCGTCCAGATCTGCACCGGGATCGGCATCTGCTGGTGCTCGGAGGTCGGTCACGAGCGCCAGCCTACGGTGCCGTGCCAGGATGAGATCCATGTCGGGTTCACCGCTGATCATCGGGCCGTACCGCTTCACGACCAACGACGCGGTGCGCACGCTCGGCAACCTCGGCGGGTTGTGGGCGACCCAGATGGACGGTCGCCAGAGCGCCGCCGCCGACCGCCTCGGCACCGACCTCGCCCGGCGGATCGCGACCGCCATCGACGTTCCGTCGGACTCGCTCGACGCGCTCGGGCCCGCTGCGGCGAAGATCCTGAAGGACTCCCCTGCGCTCCTGCCCATCCTCACGGATGTGTGGACGACGCTGCGCGCCGCATCCGATGCGCTCCGCGCGGCCGGGCAGATGCCGGCGTCCGCCACCGGCCGCGTCGTCCAGCTCAGCGCGTCCGGCGGCGGCGTGCCCAAGGTCGCCATGCCGTCTGCCGACATCGGGTTCCGGGGTGTCGCCGGCGACGTGCAGCGGGTGCGTGTCCACCACGGCCGGCCATGGCAGGCGCTGTGCATCTACGCCGACGAGGTGATCGAGGAGTTGCGTGCTGAGGGCCACCCGATCAACCGCGGTTCGGTCGGCGAGAACATCACCGTCGCCGGCCTCCCGTGGGCCGAGGTCCGCCCCGGCGTGCTGCTGCGGATCGGCACTGCACTCACGCACGTGCAGGCCTTCGCAGAGCCATGCAACTCGAACGTCGCGTTCTTCCTCGGCGGTGACTTCCAACGGATGAACATCAGTCGCGGGCCGGTGAGCCGCGTCTACGCGACCGTGCTGCAGCCCGGCCACATCGACAGCGGCGACGCGATCGTGCTCGAGCCGGGCGACACCGGCGACATCGAATCACTGACGCGACCTCGGTAGCGAACAGTCAGAACGTGTAGGCCGAGTATTCGTTCTCGCACGGACTCCCGGTCAGCATCCATGCCGTCGGCGGGCGGTCGAGCGGCAGCTCGGCGATCATCGACGCGGTGGTGACCTCGTCGTTGCCAACGTGCATGCACACGCTCCAGCCCTCCTCGATGCACGAGTCGTGCGAGCGGAGGTGTGCAGCGAGCGCGTCGATGGTCACGGGCCGATCGGTCAGGACCGCGCTCGATGCGCGCAACCGCGGATCGATCAGCCGCTCGACGGGCTGGCCTGGGTGACGATGGACCGCGTCGAACCCCGGGATCGAGGTGCGGTTGGACATCGACGCGACGCGATCGACTCGGGCTGCCTCCCACTGCCGGCCACTCGTCTCGAGCATCCACGCCTCGGTCGGGTCGGCGACGAGGAAGCTCGACCAGTACGGACGCTCCTTGCCGATCAGCGCGACGTCGTGGCCCGTGCCGCCCTGCCCGTAGCGCTCGAGCAGACCGGTCATCACCTCGACGGCCTCGGACGCGGTCAGGGCTCGCTCGAGGCCGAGGCGGACGAGGTCCATGCCGATCAGCGCCGGCGGGAACCCGCGTGGATCGAGGGTGGTGTAGATGCTGTGGTTCCCAATCGCGACACCGGCTTCGTTCACGCCGTGCTCGGCGCCCCAGCACCAGCGCGGCCGGGAGATCAGGGCGCGGATCGTCGGCTCGTCCCGACCGACGACCGTGATGTGCGTGACGGCCGTCGACGGCTCGGTCCGCGACGGCGACCACTCGATGCCCTGCGCCTCACCGGGCGGTCGGTCGCTGTTCTTCGCGAACAGCGTGATCCCGGCGGCCGTGCACGGCGCCAACGCGACCAGGGAATCACACATCAGTGACCGCCTCGACCACTCAGTTGAACGAGATGTCGCCGCTGGGCATCGACGGCCCGCTCGAAGCGATCGCAACCGGTGCCGGCCACAGCGCTTCGCCCTTCGGCTCGACGGTCGACCACTCCGGAGCGACGACCGAAGCGGTCAGCGGCACGGTCGGTCCGTCGAGCTCCCACAGCACGGCCGGGCGATCGCCGTGCCAGCGCACTGCGTACGACACCGTGGTCTCCGGCCCGATCGGCATTCCGTAGACCTCGAAGTTGGCACCGAGCCAGCTGGTGGGCAGACCGGCCCCGAGCAGATCGGCGGTGCCGTCACCGATGGCACGCGCGATGCGCTGCTCGAACCAGACCAGCTCGCGCCCGGCCGGCGCAGCAGCAGGCAGGCTGGTGGGCTGCGTCCACCGCAAGCGCTTCAAGTCGCGCAACGCGCGCGCCTCGCCGGCGCGCGCCAGCACGGCTGCAGCGGCGTCGAGGGCCGCGCCCGCGTCCCACGTTGGCGTGAGGCGCGCCGCATCGGCAACGGCGGCAGCGATGTCGGGCACCCACGGGTCGGCGCGCTCGCCGAGACGCACGAGCTGGCCGACATCGACCAGGAACCCGATCACGTCGTCCTGAGGCTCGACCGGCCCGTTCAGCGCCAGTTCGCCACGCAGCTGGGCGATGCGGTCGAGAATCGCGTCCTCGGGCAGCACCATCCGCCCGGCAGCGTCGATGACGGCCGTCCACCCTCTGGCCACCTGCATCGGTGAGGACAGCCGATCCGGCAGTGGGCCGGCGACCGAGTGCCCGTGGGCGAGCGCCACGCGAATCGTGGAGCGGTGGCCGACCGGGAGCACCACCGAGTCGGCGGGCAGTTCGATGCCGTGGATCGGCACGGTGGCCGGGGGACGGCTGGACAGGAGGTCGCTGCGGTTGAAGGCGACGGCGAACGGCAGCGACGAATCGTTCTCGATCTCGACGACCGTGTAGCCGCCACCGTCGGCCACGCACCACACCCGGTGCACCGCGTCGCCGTTCGGCACCTTGATCCGCGTCTCGATGACGGGCGCGCCGTCGATCCGGCGCTGCCGCACGGTGGGTTCGTCGGCCGGCACATGCCAGCGATCGTCGGCGGCGATGAACCAGTCGAGCGGCGCGGAGCCGTCCCACGGCTCCACCCCGCCGGCGGGCGACACGGTGGCGCGCCACCGCCCACCCAACACACCGATCGTGCTCATCGGATGGTGCTCACGCGAGCTCGGACTTCGTCGAACGCTGCATCAGCGCCGACAGTGCATCGCTGGCGGATCGGCCCTTGTGGCACACGGCGACGACCTGCTCGGTGATCGGCATGTCCACACCGTATCGACGGGCGCGGTCCAAGCGTGGGGGCGAGCTCTTCACGCCCTCGGCCACCATGCACATCCCCGCGAGGATGTCCTTGATCTTGCGGCCCGCACCCAGCTCCAGCCCCACCGTGTTGTTGCGGCTCTGCTTCGACGAGCACGTCGCGATCAGATCGCCGATGCCGGCGAGCCCGGCGAAGGTGCCGGCCTGCGCGCCCATCGCCATTCCCAGCCGGGTCATCTCGGCGAGTCCGCGGGTGATGATGGTCGCCCGCGTGTTGTCGCCGAAGCCCATCCCTTCGGCCATGCCCGCCGCGATCGCGATGATGTTCTTGACCACTCCACCCACCTCGCAACCGACGACATCGGGGTTGGTGTAGATGCGCAGGCTGGGCCGGCTGAAGATGCGCTGCAGCTCGGACGCGATCGTCTCGTCGTTGATCGCCACCACGCTGGCAGCCGGCTGGCCGCCGAGGATCTCCTTGGCCAGGTTCGGTCCGGTCAGCACGGCAACGGGATGCCCCGGCATCTCGTCGACGGTCACCTCGCTCATCCGCTTCAACGAGCTCTTCTCCACGCCTTTGGCCAGGCTGACGATCGGCACCCACGGACGCAGGTGCTGGGCCGCTTCCGCAGCCACCTCGCGATAGCCGTGGGACGGGACCGCCATCACCAGCACGTCGGCCATGCCCACCGCGGCGGCGAGGTCGCTCGTCGCGTGCAGCGTCTCCGGCAAAGTGAACGCCGGGAGGTAGTCGATGTTGATGTGCGTCGCGTTGATCACGTCGGCCAACTGCGGGCGGCGCGCCCACAACACGGTGTCCGTGTTGGCCGCGGCAAGTGCGGCCACCGTCGTGCCCCAGGAGCCGGCTCCGATCACCGCGACGTTGATTCCCATCAGTCCACTCCCATCAATCGAGGATCGCCAGCAGTGGGCGGAGGTCGAGTCGTTCCGCCGCCGGAAGGCACAACGACACGGCCTCGTGCTGCAGGCGGTGCCAGTACTCCGGTTGGAAGAAGTTGTCACCCTCACGGACCACGTAGTTGAGGATGAAGAACCGGTATACCTCGCGCAGGAACAGGATCTCGTCCTCGTTCATCGGGAAGATGCGGTGGTACGCGGCCAGGAAGCGCTGGAACCGAGCTTCGAGCAACGTGTGCGGCGAGTACGAGAACACGGTCCGATCACCGGTCGAGCTGGCGACGCGGGACAGGAAGTAGAAGTCGAGCAGGCGCGGCTCGATGCGGAACCAGTCGTAGTCCCATC
>JAOBWQ010000529.1 GCA_025463425.1 Ilumatobacteraceae bacterium
CGACCGGTAGCATCGCGCTTCTGATGTCGGCCGTCACCGAGTTCCGCAGCTTCTGGAACCGCCGGATCCAGATCCCGGTCAGCGGCGACGCACTCGTCCTCGACATCGGCAGCGGGGACAAGCCGCACTGGCGGGCCGACGTGCTGCTGGACTGGATGCCCGACGAAGCCAGTGGCGCGCAGCGGTCCGGGGCGGCCGAGGCGCGGATCAGCCGCCCGCTGTTCCACGGTGACGCGGCGGCGATGCCGTTCGCGGACGACGCCTTCGACTACGTGATCTGCTCGCACCTGCTCGAGCACGTCCACGATCCCGCCGCTGTCATCGAGGAGATGATGCGCGTCGCCAAGTCCGGCTACATCGAGGTGCCGGAGGCAGCGAGCGCGAAGATCGTCGACTTCCCGACGCACCTGTGGTGGGTGCGGTTGATCGACGGCGTGCTCGACTTCGAGCCGAAGACGGCGCGGGCGTTCGATCCGGAGATTGCGTCCTACCTGGCCCGCAGTGGCCTCGAGCATCCGATCGAACGCGTGCTCAACGGCCGGTTCGATCATCGTGTCGTCTCGTTGCGCTGGTCGGGGTCGGTGCCGTACCGCGTCCGCGGCCCCGTCGATGCGGGCATGCTCGCTCAGGCGGCTGCCGCAACGGCGAGCCACGACGACAAGACCGCCCTCGTCGCCGCGGTCCTGACGGGCGCGGCCGCGGCGATCGACCACCGCCGTCATCGCCGCCCGATCACGTTCAACCAGATCGTCAAGCCCGAGCTGCAGGTCTCCCCGGACGAGCCCCTGACGTCCCGCCTCTACACCGCCTGACCGACCGGGTCAGCCGAGGGGCAGGCGGCGGAAGACGGCGCCGGGGAGGTGGCGGAACGTCATGAACACGAACCGGAGGATGCCCGGCGCCCACACGGTGCGCCGCCCCGAGCGCAGCCCGGTGGCAACCACGTCGGCGACGGCCTCGGGTGTGGTCGAGAACGGCGCGGCCTTCATGCCCTCGGTCATCGATGACTTGACGAAGCCGGGTCGGACGACGAGCACCGACGCACCGCTGCCGACCAGCGAGTCACCGAGCCCCTGGGCGAAGCCGTCCAGTCCCGCCTTGGACGACCCGTAGACGAAGTTCGACGCACGGACTCGCTCGCCGGCGACGCTGGACAGGAACACCAGGTGCCCGTGGCCCTGAGCCCGGAGCTGCGCCGCGACCGCCAGGCCGGAGCTGACCGCGCCGGTGTAGTTCACCGTGACCGCCGCAGCAGCCGCGCCTGGATCGTGGTCGAACTCGCTCTGCGATCCGAGCACACCGAAAGCGCTGATCACCACGTCCAGATCGCCGACGTCGGCGACCACGGACTCGATCAGCGCGGCGTGGCCGGCCGTGTCGGTGGCGTCGAACGCGACCGCCCGGACATCGGCTCCGTCCGCACCGAGCGCGGCGATCGACGCCGCCGCCGAGTCCGGTTCGCGGCACGCCAGCACCACGTGGCGCAGCGTCGGAGAGGCGAGCCGTCGGACGATGGCCAGCCCGATGTCGCTGGTCCCGCCGAGCAGGAGGATGGTCTGTGGTTCGCCGAACGAGTTCTGCATGGTGGGCTTCCTGTCTGAGATGGTTCAGCCGAGCAGGCCGAGGCGTCGACCGAGGTCGCTCTGCCACACGCCGTCCGGATCGACCGAGTTGCGCACCGCCTGCCACTCCGCCAACCGCGGATAGCCGCGCCGGATCGCGTCGGGCGTGGTGTGCGAGTCCTTGGCCATGTAGTGCCGGCCGCCGGCGTCGAGCACGACATGATCCAGCTCGTGCAGCATCGCGCTGAGCCCGTGGGTGCCTGCGGGGATGTCGAGGGTCAGCGTCCAGCCGGGCGCGGGGAAGCTGAGCGGCGCCTGGTTGGCCGCACCGAACCGCTTCAGCACCGTCACGAAGCTTGCCGCTCCGGAGCCGGCCAGTCGCTCGATCACCTGACGGAGGGCGTGCTCCTCGCCGAACGGCACGAGGATCTGGTATTGCACGAACCCGTGTGGGCCGTACATCCGGTTCCACGCACCGACCATGTCCAGCGGGTGGAAGTACTGCGGGATCGTCTGCAGCTCGCCGTCACGGTGCTTGGGCGACTTGCGGAACCACAGCTCGTTGAAGACCTTGATCGTCGCCCGGTTCATCGCACTCATCGGCACGATCGGCGGCACGCTGGCGATCACCCCGGCGTGGTAGTCGAGCGCCGAGGGGCGATCCCGCTCGGGCAGTTGATCGAGACGGGCATGGTCGCCGCGCGAGAGGATGCTGCGCCCGAGGTGTCGGCCCTTGGCCATCAGGTCGATCCACGCCACCGCGTAGCGGTAACGATGATCGCCTTCCTCCATCAACGACAGGATGTCGTCGAGGTTCTTCGCCTGCTGGGTGTCGACGATGCAACGACTCGTCTCCACCGGCCAGACGTGGATCGTCGCCTCGAGCACGATGCCGGTCAGGCCCATCCCGCCGATCGTGGCCCAGAACAGCTCGGGACGAGCCGTGGGGCTGACGACGGTGGTGCTGCCGTCGGCCAGGAGGAGGGTCATCTCACGGACGTGGTTGCCGAACGAGCCCTCGCCGTGGTGGTTCTTGCCGTGGATGTCGCTGGCGATCGCGCCGCCGATCGTCACGAACCGGGTGCCGGCGGTGACGGGCACGAAGAACCCGCGCGGCACGACGACGCGCAGCAGTTCATCGATGCTGACCCCACCGCCGACGGTGACCTCGTGGCGCGCCTCGTCGATCACTGCGTCAGCGGCGAGACCGGAGAGGCGCAGCACGAGCCCGCCACCGTTCTGCGCGGCGTCGCCGTAGGACCGACCGAGGCCACGCACGAGCGCGCCGCGCGCCGCGGTGACCTCCGCCTTCAACGTGGAGGCCACCGTGTCGGCATCGACGTCGACGAGGTCGGCGGCGCTGGGCGCGGTCCGCCCCCAACCCGTCAGCCGGGCGCGCCGCGTCCGTTGCTCAGCCATTCAGTACGGCCACTCCGGTGCCTTGCGGCCGAGCCGCTCCACCAGCTTGCCGACCTTCAGCGAGAGCAGCAGCTTGAGGCCCAGGTTCTTCGCGAACCACGGCAGCTGAGCCAGCTGGCGCAACGAGTTGAGCGCGCGCGAGCGCCATCCACCGTCGAGGTCGGCGTGGTACGTGGTCAGCGAGCGAGCCCGACCGACGTACCGGAAGCGCTTCCCGAACATCAGCTCCCTGGCGATCGCCAGGGTCACGCCGACGGACGAGAACGAGTCGTGGATCAACAGCGTGCCGCCGTTGCGGACGCGGGCACCCCACTGCTCGATGTCCTGGCGTGCCGGTGCGTAGCGATGGGCTCCGTCGATGTACAGCACGGCGATGTCGCCGTGCACGTCGGTGTGCGCAGCATCGCTCATCTCGCGCACGTGCCGCACTCGATCCGCCACGCCGGCGTCGATCAGGTTGGCGACGAACACCTGGTGGTCGACGGACGCCTCCTCGACGAACCCGTCGATCTCGTTCGGACCGCGGTCGTTGCCGGCATGCGGGTCGATCGCGACGATGTCGACACCGTCGACCGCAGCGGACGCGAGCACGATGGTGCTCCGCCCACGGAAGCTGCCGATCTCGACGATCTGGTCGCCGGCATGGCACGACGATGCGGCGGCGTAGAGCGCCTCGGCCTGATCGGGCGACATCCAGCCATCGACGCCATCGACGGCGCGCAGCACCTCGGCAAACGGTTTGACGGTCATGAGATGTACACCCCTGTGGCGAAGACGGCGACCCACACGAGACCCAGGATCTGGAGCGTGCGGTCTGCGGCGAAGATCTCTTCCGGCGCCGCCCCGTGCCCCTGCTCGAGGATGAGCAGGTAGCGGAGCAATGCGGTGAGCATCGGAACGATCGAGAGCTGGTAGAAGAGCAGCGAGTGGGAGTGGGCCACGGTGCTGATCGTGGACCCGCCGACCGCGGCGACGCTGTGCCCGGCCTTGCCCTCGAAGGCCCAGATGCAATACGACACCAACGTCGCGCAGCAGCTGATCGAGAGCACGATCCGCAAGAAGCCGAGCGAGTAGTCGTCGAGCGTGGCGCGTGCGCCGGACGGACCGTCGCCGAGCTCGCGCAACTCGGCGTAACGCTTGCCGGTGACGATGAAGAGCGAACCGAAGGTGGTGGTGAGCACGAACCACGAGCTCATCGGCACACCGGTGGCTGCGGCACCGCCGACCGCACGAACGACGAAGCCGCTGGCGACGGCGACCAGGTCGACGACTGCGATGTGCTTCCAGACCTTGCTGTACGAGGTGGTGACGACGACGTAGACGACGCAGGCCACGCCTGCCTGCCAGCGGGTCACGAACGCAAGTGCCGGCCCACCGACGAGCAGCACCGTGCCGACGACGCGCGCGACGTTCAACGGCACGGCGCCGCTGGCGATCGGCCGGAACCGCTTCTTCGGGTGCACCCGGTCGGCCTCGACGTCGAGGATGTCGTTCCAGAAGTAGGTGCCCGCGCTGGCCATGCAGAACGCGACGAACGCGATCACGGCACGGGTGAGCGGCTTGCCATGGGTGAGGACGCCCGCCGCGCCGGGCGCGGCGAAGACGAGCACGTTCTTCGCCCACTGCTTCGGGCGGGCCTCTTTGATCAGGGCGCGGATCATCGTGCGTCTGCCGGCACGGCCGTGACGCGCACGCCCTTGACCATCAGCGCGTGCGCAGCCGCCGCCAGCAGCTCTCGGTCGCCGTTGCTGTCGCCGTACGCCCACAGCTCGGCGTCGGTGAGCTGATGGTCGGCCAACCATGCCCGGAGCCTGCGGACCTTCTCCGGCCCACGACAGTTGTCACCGGCCATCCGGCCAGTGT
>JAOBWQ010000261.1 GCA_025463425.1 Ilumatobacteraceae bacterium
CGATCGAAGCCGGCGCCGTGGGCGTGTCGACGTCACGGACCATCCTGCACAAGGCGGTCGACGGTGAGCCCGTGCCCGGCACGTTCGCGGCCGAGGACGAGCTGTTCGCGCTCGGCCGCGCCTTGGCCGCCGTCGGGCGGGGCGTGTTCGAGCTCGCTCCGGCCGGCATCCAGGGTGAGGACATGTCCGCGCCGGATCGGGAGGTGTCGTGGATGCGCCGGCTGGCGAAGGAGACCGGCCGACCGATCACGTTCGGGTTCCTCCAGCACGACATCGCCCCGGACGACTGGCGGCGGTTGCTCGACATCATCGGCGACGCCAGCGCGGATGGAGTGCCGCTGCGCCCCCAGATCACCGGACGGCCGATCGGCATGCTGCTCGGGCTCCAGGGCTTCAACCCGTTCCGCCTGCGTCCGACGATGATGGCCCTGGCCGATCGCCCGCTCGCCGACCTCGTCGCCGAGCTGCAGAAGGCCAGCGTGCGCGCCGCGATCCTCGGCGAGGACGACATCGTGCCCCTGCCCGCCTACATCGGCATGGGCCGCGATCGCATCTTCCCGCTCGGCGATCCGCCGGACTACGAACCGGCCCCGGACACGTCGATCGCTGCGGTTGCCGCGCGGCTCGGGATGGATGCCGATGAGCTGATGTACGACATGCTGCTCGGCCGCGACGGGCGCGAGCTTCTGCTGCGCCCACTGGTCGGCTACAGCGACCTGACGCTGGACCCGGTGCGAGAGATGCTGCTCGATCCGTCGACGGTGCTCGGCGTCGGCGACGGCGGTGCCCACGTGCGCGTGATCTGCGACGCGTCGACCCCGACCTCGATGCTCAGCCACTGGGTCCGGGATCGCAGTCGCGGCGCGAAGCTTCCGATCGAAACGATCGTGCACAAGATGACGAAGAACAACGCCGACCTGTACGGCTTCGACGACCGCGGCGTGATCGAACCCGGCAAGCGAGCCGACATCAACGTGATCGACATGCAGCGCCTGATCCTGCGTGCTCCGGAGTTCCGCAACGATCTTCCCGGCGGCGCGGCGCGGCTCGTGCAGGAAGCATCTGGTTACGCGGCCACACTCGTCGCGGGAGTCGTCACCCGACGCAACGATGCCGACACCGGAGCCCGCCCCGGCGCGCTCGTCCGCTCACGATGACACCGAACTCGAACGGAGCCTCATGACCATCCTCGACGACCTGCTCGACGTGCCCGTCGGCGCACCACAGCGGCACGGGCTGAACGCGACGAAGCCGATCCTCATCCCGGTCGAGCGGTACATCTCGCCGGACTGGATGGCGCTCGAGAACACGAACGTCTGGCAGAAGGCGTGGCAGATCGCCTGCTCGCTCGACCACGTCGCCAACGCCGGCGACTTCTACGAATATCGCGCCGGATGGTTGTCGATCCTCGTCGTGCGCGGCGACGACGGCGTGCTCCGCGCCTTCCAGAACGCGTGCCGCCACCGCGGGAACACGATCTGCCAGGGCACAGGATCGGGGCTCGACGAGCTGCGCTGCCCGTACCACCGTTGGGCCTGGAACAACGACGGCCAGTTGAAGGAAGTGCCGTCACGCCGGTGGTTCGGCACGATGGACAGCGACGAGTACGCACTCATCCCGGCGCGCGTCGACGTCTGGGGGCCATCGGTGTGGATCAACCTCGACATGGACGCGATGTCGCTCACGGAGTGGCTCGAAGGCGTGCCCGGCGACATGGCGTGGGCCGACTTCGACGACTACCGCTGCAACAGCCTGATCGTGCGGCCGATGCCCGCGAACTGGAAGGTCGTGTCGGAGGGCTTCTCCGAGACGTACCACATCCAAGGTGTGCACCCCGAGATGTTGGGCTACATCAACGACGTCGACGCGACCCAGCGGCTCTGGCACCGCCACGGCGCCAGCTACCAGGACTACGGCGTCCCGTCGCCTCGACTCGGGCGCGATGTCGAGCCGCACGTCGTGTGGGACACCTGGGTCGAGTCGATGGGTGGTCGTCTCGGTGTGCCGAGTGGTGAGGCAGAGCCGTGCCCGGAGATCCCCGCAGGCAAGACCGTCCAGGACGTGATCGCCGCGCGCATCGTGCAGACCCAGGCAGCGAACGGGGTCGATGTCTCGAAGTACGACAGCAAGCGGCTCACGGGTGCGACGCAGTACAACTTCTTCCCGAACAGCACGATGCTCGTCTGGTCGGACATGGTCAACGTGCTCTCCACCCGGCCCGGGCTCAACCCCGACGAATGCCAGTTCGTGATCATGAACTGGCACCGTGTCGCGCCGGGTGCACCTCGGTCCAAGCCGTTCACGCTCGAGGTCGATCCCGACGGTCCGGAGCTGCCGCTCGGATTGGTGATGGGCCAGGACATCAACATGATGAAGACCGCCCAGCGCGGCCTGCACCAGCCCGGCCTCAAGCACCTCGCCGTCTCCGCCGAGGAAGCCCGGCTGCTCAACCTGCACCGGAACCTCGAGGAGTGGTGCGGCGCGTGACGATCACGGTGGAGGAGCTACTCGCGCGCGAGGAGATCACGGACGTCATCAAGCGCCTCGCGCGCGGCACCGATCGACTCGACGAAGAGATGATGGCGTCGTGCTACCACCCCGACGGTTTCGACGACCACAACTCGTTCCGCGGGTCGGGCACCGAGTTCGCGAAGTGGGTGGTGACCGTCCTGCCGCACTTCACAGCGACGATGCACTTCATAGGGCCGCCGAACATCAGCGTCACCGGCGACATCGCCCATGCCGACACCTACTGCGTGGCCCACCACATCCGCAGCGACGCCGACTCCGGGACCGACATGATCCTGGGCCTTCGCTACGTCGACCGCTTCGAGCGGCGGGCCGGCACCTGGCTGATCGCGAAGCGCGTCTGCGCGTTCGACTGGACCCACACCGTGCCGTTCGATCCGACGATCAGCTTCACGTTCGAACCCGACTTCACCGTCGGCCACCGCGACCGCACCGACATCACCTACCGGGGCGTCTGAGGCCTCGTCACACGGGAACGTCGCCTTCGACCGTGCAGCGGCGCATCAGCCGGTGCTGCGGGAAGTGGTCGCCGAGGGCCCGGTGGTTGGTGCACCGTTCGTCCCAGATCGCGACATCGCCGGCCCGCCACCGCCAACGGACCTGCAGCTTGGAATCGTCCACGCGGTGCTGCACGTGCTCGAGCAGCCAGGCGCTCTCGTCCGGATCCATCCCGACGACCGACTTCATGAAGCCACCTGCCACGAACAGCGCCTTGCGACCTGTCACGGGATGGGTCCGCACGAGCGGATGCTCGGCGCCGGGAAACGCCACACGGAGCTCCTCCAACCGCTCGACCCCTGCGGCCTTGCCGAACGCCGCCCAGAACAGCTCGCCCTGCGTGTGCCGAACGCGCAAGCCATCGACGATCGATCGCATCGCCGGTGACAGGCCGTCGTAGGCACCGTAGAGATCGACCCAGAGGGTGTCGCCGCCATACGGCGGGATGTCGAGCGCCGCGAGGATCGCGATCTTCGGCGGGGCATCGATCCACGTGATGTCCGTGTGCCAGTAGTCGGCGTCGGGGCCGTTGGCGGGCGTGTCCTCGATCATGCCGAGCACCTCGCTGCCCCCGAAGTGGCGGGCGAGCGGGAACACCGCCGGCGTGCCGAACCGTGCCGCCAGCGCACGATGACCATCGGCGGTGAGGTGCTGGTCGCGCAGGAACACGACCTGGTGCTCCATCAGCGCGTCGTCGAGCTGCTTGAACTCGTGGTCGGT
>JAOBWQ010000263.1 GCA_025463425.1 Ilumatobacteraceae bacterium
ACTGGACCGGCGACGACCACCAGCAGATGTTCGACCTCTGGGACAAGGGCGACACGATCGGCGCCCGACTGGTCAACAGCCGGATGCTGGAGAGCTTCGCGTTCGAGACCGGCGACGACGCCCCGAACCCGCTGCCATCGAAGGCGATGATGCGTCACCTGGGGATTCCCGTGGGTCAGGCCCGCCTCCCGATGGGTGACGCACCCGCGTTCGTCGACGAGCGAGCGCCGCAAGTGTGGGCCAACCTGGCACGATGGAGAGATGCATTTCCCCTTCGCCCTCAGTCATGACCTGAGCCATTCGTGACCGCTTCAGTTCGGATCACGTTCCTCGGGGGTCTCGGTGAGATCGGCCGCAACTGCATGGCCATCGAACAGGACGACAAGGTCCTGCTGATCGACTGCGGGTTGATGTTCCCCGACGCCGACATGCACGGCATCGATCTCGTCCTCCCCGACTTCACCTGGCTGCGCGAGAACAAGGACCGCGTCGTCGGTTGCGTCGCCACCCACGGCCATGAGGACCACGTCGGCGCGCTGCAGTACCTGCTGCGCGAGCTGAGCTTCCCGATCTTCGGCTCGGCGGTCACGCTCGGCCTGGCCCGCAACCGGATCGAGGAAGCCGGCCTGCTCGGCCGAACTGAACTGGTCGTCGTCAAGGACGGTGAGCGGCGGATGATCGGCCCGTTCGACGTCGAGTTCATCCCTGTCACGCACAGCGTCCCGCACGCGCACGCCGTGATCGTGCACACGCCGCAGGGGGTCATCGTCCACTCCGGCGACTTCAAGCTCGACCTGACCCCGGTCGACGGGCGGCGCACCGATCTCGCCCGGCTGGGCGCGATCGCCTCCACCGAAGGCGTGCGCGTCCTGCTCGCCGACAGCACGAACTCGGAGGAAGCCGGCCATGCGCCGAGCGAGAAGGCGGTCGGCGCCGTGCTGCGCGCGATCTTCGCCGAGCAGCAGGGCCGGCGGATCATCACCGCCAGCTTCGCCAGCCACCTGCACCGCATCCAGCAGATCGCCGACGCTGCGATTGCCAACGGGCGCATCGTCGCCACGCTCGGGCTGAGCATCAAGAAGAACGTGCGGATGGGCCGCGACCTGGGCATCCTGCACATTCCTGACGCGTCGCTGATCGACATCGAGGAAGCGGACAAGTACCCGCCGGAGAAGCTGTGCATCGTGTCCACCGGTTCCCAGGGCGAGCCGATGTCGGCACTCGGCCTCCTCGCCCGCGGCGAGAACCGCTGGGTCAAGGTCGGCGACAACGACACCGTCATCCTGAGCAGCCACGCGATCCCCGGCAACGAGAGCAACGTCAACCGGGTCATCGACGGACTGCTCCGCGCCGGTGTCGAGGTCATCCACAGTGGTGTCGCCGATGTGCACGCCACGGGGCACGCCCAGGCCGACGAGCTGAAGACGTACCTGTCGATCGTGCAGCCCGAGTTCTACGTGCCGATCCACGGCGAGTACCGCCACCTCGTCGCCAACTCCAAGCTCGGGGTGACGATGGGCGTGGCGCCGCAGAACGTGCTGCTGTGCGAGGACGGCGACGTCCTCACCCTCACCGATGACGGGCTCACGCCCACCGGCCGCGTGCCGGCCGGCTACCTGTACGTCGACGGCATCGTCGGCGACGTCGGCCAGGGCGTGCTGCGCGACCGCAAGGTGCTGGCCGAAGAAGGCGTGGTCGTGGTGGTCGTCACCGTCGACATCGAGTCGGGCAAGGTGCTGACCGGACCGGAGATCATCACTCGCGGCTGGGTCTACGCGCCGGAGGCCGAGGACCTGCTCGACGAAGCCTGCGACCGTGTGGCTGACGCCGTCGAGAGCGCGCTGGCCAAGGGCGAGCGCAACGTGGACGCGCTCGAGCGCGATGTGCGCCGGGCCGCGGGCAAGTTCGTCAGCGAGCGCACCAAGCGCCGGCCGATGATCGTCCCCGTCGTGATGGAGGCGTGACCATACGTCGTTGCCCGATCCCGGCGGCCGCCCTTGCTGTTGCGTTGCTGATCGGCGCGGGGTGTTCGTCGTCGTCTTCGACGTCGTCGCCGGGTGCCGCGGCAGATGCCGTCACCACCACGGCTGCGCCGATCCCGGTCGGGAGTGCCCCGGTGCTCCTCGACAAGATCCGACCTGCCGTCGCCGCGCTGGAGTCGAAGTTGGGCGGTCCTCAGGAGTACTTCGAGATCAACGCGACGGTCACCCTGGTCAACCTGTTCGTCGCCACCGACAACGGCACCAGCGCAGTGGCGTACGTGTACGACGCCGACGGCACCCTGGAGCCACCGGCCGCCCCGCTGCCCGCCAGCGGACCGACGTTCGTGGCGAAGGCGATGACGTTCGACGAGACACGCGTGATGGCGCTCACCGTGTCCCAGCTCCCGACCTCGACGTTCCTGCGCTTCTCGGTCACCGGGGCCGCCGGCGGGGGAGTCGGCTATCAGATCACGGCCGCCTCCGAGCTCGGCAGCGAGTTCCAGGTGACCGTCGGTCCGACGGGCAACGTGCTGGGGACCGACCAGCTCACGCCCGCCGAATCCTGAATGGCACCGCCCACGCGCGCCCCCTTGGTACGTTGATCATCTATGGCAACGTGGGGGGACAAGCCCCGGAGCACTCGGTCACCGCGCACGACCGCGCCCGTGCGAGCAGCTCCCTCGCGTGCCATCGAACGCTCGACCAGCGCCAGCTCGAAGGTCATCGCCACTCGCGAGGTCGACCCGAGCGGGCCCACCCGGCGGGGTGATCAGGCCCGGGCCGAGCTGCGCGAGGCGGTCAGCGGCCGCGAGCACGAGTTCATCGGCATCGCCTTCATCGTCGGCGGCATCCTGGTCGGGTTGGCCATCTACCTCAAGCTGGCCGGCATCCTCGG
>JAOBWQ010000281.1 GCA_025463425.1 Ilumatobacteraceae bacterium
CTTGACGAAGTCGACCACCGTCTCGATGACATCGAGCGGGATGTCCTGGGGCAGCACGGTGAGCCCACCGCGACGGGCCACGGTCTCGGCCATCCGCCGCCCGGCGACCGCTGTCATGTTCGACACGACGACCGGGATCGTCGTGCCCAGACCGTCCGGGGTGCTCAGGTCGACGTCGAACCGACTCGGCACCGACGAGAGGCTGGGCACCATGAACACATCGCTGTAGGTGAGGTCGTACGGAGGGGCTTCGTTCAAGAACTTCATGGCAACAACCTCAGGGCAAGCGACCTTCGCGCGCTGATCCGCTCGGAAACAGCGCCCCTAGGCTACGGCGTTCGCCACGCTCGCGCTCCCACACATCGTCGGCCGTTTCGTCGCCGGACGTGCGGAGCTAACCTCTCCGCCCATGTCGATTCCTGTCGTCCTGGTCCACGGTTGGGGCGGTTCCTTCCTGAACACTTGGCAGAAGAGCGGGTTCACCGCGTTGCTCGAGGACGCCGACCGAACGGTGATCGGGGTCGATCTGCTCGGTCACGGTCAGGCACCCAAGCCGCACGAACCCGAGGCCTACGCCGATCTCACCACACGCATCATCGACGCGCTGCCGGACGAACCGGTCGATGCTGTCGGGTTCTCGCTCGGCGCGCTGACGCTCCTCCGACTCGCGTGCGACCAGCCGCATCGGTTCAACCGGCTCGTGCTCGCCGGCATCGGCGAGAACGTGTTCGCCGACCACCCGACCACGGGCTCGAACATCGTCGAGGCGCTGGCCGGCAACGGTGATCCTGGCGACAACATCAGCCGGCTCTTCGTCCAATACGCGGATCAACCCGGCAACGACAGAGCGGCGCTGCTGGCGGTCATGCAACGTCCGTCGCGTGGGCCGTTCACGGTCGAGGAGCTGGCCAAGGTGACGTGCCCCACGCTGGTCGCGATCGGCGACCTCGACTTCGCCGGTCCGGGCGATCGTCTCGCTGCGGCGCTGCCGAACAGCACGCTCGCCACCCTGCGCAAGGTCGATCACTTCGCCACCACCGAGGCCTTCAGCTTCATCGACGCGGCGTTGGAGTTCCTCGACGCGGCGCCGGGCTGACGTCGCCCACCGGGTCGTGAGCACCGAGTCCGACGAGGTCGCACGCGCGCTCGACATCCTCCGCGCCGGAGGCCTGGTCGGCCTTCCCACCGAGACAGTCTACGGGCTGGCAGGAGACGCCACGAACGAGGCCGCGGTACGGCGGATCTTCGCCGCCAAGGGGCGCCCGGCTGACCATCCATTGATCGTCCACATCGAGGACGTGTCGGCGATGGCGTCCTGGGCAGCCGCGGTACCTCCGTCCGCTGCAACCCTGACGGCGGCGTGCTGGCCGGGACCGTTGACCGTGCTCGTGCCGCGCGCCGATCACGTGCTCGACGTCGTCACCGGCGGGCGCGACACGGTGGGCCTGCGCGTGCCGGCCCATCCGATGGCGCTCGATCTGCTGCAACGATTCGGCGGCGGGGTCGCGGCACCGTCGGCGAACCGCTTCGGCCGCGTCTCGCCGACGACCGCGGCGCACGTCCGGGCCGACCTCGGTGACCTCGTCGACCTCGTGCTCGACGGTGGGCCGTGTCCGGTCGGCGTCGAGTCGACGATCGTCGACTGCACCGTGTCGCCGCCGCAGATCCTCCGCTCCGGCGGCATCCCGGACGAGGACGTGGCGACGATCCTCGACATCGCCGCCGCGAGCGGTCCGAGCCGGGCCAGCGGGATGCTCGCCTCGCACTACGCGCCGACGGCCCGGGTCGAACTGGCTGCGTCGCTCGCCGCGGCCGAGGCCCGGGCCGGCGAGCTGGCCGAATCGGGGCTCCGTGTCGACGTGCTCGACCCGACGGGCGATCTGGCCCTGGCCGCGCACGATCTGTTCTCCCGTCTGCGCGAGGCCGATGCCCGCCGTCTCGACGTCGTGGTCGCGGTGATGCCACCAGCAATCGGGCTCGGTCACGCGATCCGCGACCGGTTGCGCAAGGCGGCCGGGCTCGGCTGAACGCTCGTTCGCCGAGTCAGTCGAATGCTCCGGGGCGGTTGAGGTTCTGCACCCACACGTCGCGCACGTCGTCCAGCAGCGGAGCCGGTCGGCCGTCGATCGCCGCGACGGTGAGGCTGACCGTGCAGGCTCCGGCATCGGGGACGAGATCGAGCCGGCACCAGCACGGCGACGGCTCCTGCAGGTGCACCTCGAGCACGTACGGCGGATCGTCGACGAGGACCTCACCGATCCACGACGTCACGACGAGGAGCGCTTCGAAGGCTTCGGCCGGCAGTGCATCGATCACGAACGAGGGCACGTCGTGCTGGGCACGTCCGACCCAGCGCTGCCGACGTGGTTCTGCAGCGCCCGGCGCATCTGTCGGCGTGCCGGGCGACGCGCTCGACGGTCGAGTCGTCGGCGCCGACTCGTCGACGGCCCACAGCGGGCGCCGTCCGGTGAGATGACCGACCGCGGCGTCGAACGCCGCGTTGAGGTCCTTCATCCCGTCTGCGTCACCACCTCGGTCGGGATGCCGATCGAACGCCAACCGACGTCGGGCAGCGCGCACATCGGCCAGGCTCGCATCGCGGGTCAGCCCGAGTGCCTCGAACGGGTCGGGCGTGGTCATCGGCCGATGTCGGGCTGGCCCGTCAGGCCGTGCGATCGCGCAGCACGGCGTAGGCCGCGCGCACGGAATCGGCGAGGTCGCTGGTGCCGTCGACGGAGCGTTCCACGACCGCGCCGCCGCCGAGACCCCATCGCGCCGCGACGTCTGCCGGCTCCGCGTGCTCCAGCACTGCTGCGGCCTGCACGCAGGCGCCGGCCGCGACCGCTTGGTCCGCATCGGCGACGCACACCGGCAGATCGCAGAGGTCGGCCAGCGCCTGGCGGTACGCCGCAGATCGAGCACCACCGCCGATCATGATCACCCGCTCCATCGCACCGGTCTCGTTGCGCAGCGCATCCAGGCCGTCGAGAAGTCCGCAGACGACACCCTCGACCGCCGCGCGGGCCAGCTGGGCGCGGCTCGCGTCGGACGTCAGGCCGGTCAGCCATCCCTTCGCCTTGGGCCGGTTCGGTGTGCGCTCGCCGTCCAGATACGGCAGCAGGGTCAGGCCCTCGGCACCGAGCGGAGACTGCAGCGCGAGCGCATCGAGGCCCGCGGCGTCGACGCCCAAGAGCCGAGCCACGGTGTCGGTGACCTTGGTGGCATTGAGCGTGCAGACGAGCGGCAGGTATCCGCCCGCGGCGTCGGCGAACCCGGCGACCGCGCCGGAGGCGTCAGCAGTGGGTGCGCCCGTTGCGGCGAACACCGTTCCCGACGTGCCGAACGACATCGCCGCATCTCCGGGCCGAAGACCGAGACCGAGCGCGGCCGCCATGTTGTCGCCCGTGCCGGGAGCGACGATTGCGCCCCGCCACGTGCCGGCCGCCTCCAATGGGCCGAGGACGCGAGGCACGACACGGCTCCAGTCGCGGCCTGAATCGATGATCGACAACAGATCCCAGCAGTACTGGCCCGTCGCTGCCGACCAGTAGCCCGTGCCGCTGGCGTCGCCGCGATCGGTGGTGAAATCGCCGGTCAGCCGGGATGTCAGCCAGTCGTGAGGCAGCAGGACGTTGGCGACGCGTGCCCAGTTCTCGGGCTCGCTGCGATGCAGCCACGACAGCTTGGCGATCGTGAAGGCCGCAACGGGCACACTGCCGCACGCCGCCGCCCAGTCCGCCGCGCCACCGGGCAGCTGCTTGAGCAGCCAGCCGGCATCGGGTGCCGTCTCGGTGTCGTTCCACAGCTTGGCGTCGCGGATGACCTCACCGGCGGCATCGAGCACGACCATCCCGTGCTGCTGGCCGGCGATGCTGATCGCGGCGAAGTCGGTGATCCCGGCGTCGGCCTGCGCGGCGGCGAGTGCTGCCTCGAACGCGGCCCACCATGCTGCTGGCGGCTGCTCGCTCCGCGGCGGATGGGTCGGCGGGTGCGGAGCCGACCCACGGCCGACGACTCGACCGCTCTCCAGCTCGCGGATCTCGACCTTGGTCGACTGGGTGGAGGAGTCGACACCGACCACGAACGCCATCGGGCCAATGTAACCAGTCCCGGATCGCGAGGAAGGGGCTCGACCCGTGCCTGCCGAGGCAGCCCGATTGCGCGCCGGGTTCAGACCTCGCGTGATGCCGCGGCGATCGTCGGACCGAAGTCCGTCGGCACCCCTGCGGGCGCGTCGTCGAGCTCGGCGGCGACCTTCTGGCCCAGACCGCCCTGATCGGTCATCGCCCTTGCGACCGTCGTCGCCAGTCGACCCCCGACGCCGAGCTGGCCGGTGGCGATCGCGGCGATGAGCGCGCTCGACACCTGGGCCGCGACCGGCTGCACCTTCACCCAGTCGACGTGATCAGCCATCGCCTTCATCGCCCTGGTGGCCTCGGCGGTGCGATCTGCCGTGGCGGCGCGCACCCCCGCCCAGTCGACGTTGCGCATCACATCAGCGACGGCCGCCGCATCGGCAGCCTCAGCAGCTGGGGTGGGCTCGACGTCGGGATCGTCCGCCGCTCGCCCGTCGACAGCTGCGCCGTCGGCGAACGCACCGTCTGCGACCGCGGAACTGCCCTGGTTGGCACGGAACAGCGAGACCAGGCCATCGAGCTGTTGCTTCGGCGTGGCCCAGATCGGCGCGGCCGGTGCCTCGTCGCCCTGCTTGCCGGCCTCGTATTCAGCCTTCAGCGAGGCGGCGATGGTCTTGGCCCGGTCACGCCAGCTCATCGGGTCACGTTACCCGTCAACGGCCGGTGAAGTCCGGCGTGCGCTTCTCCATGAACGCCGCAACGCCCTCCTGGAAGTCGTTGGTGCGGATCAGCGTCAGCAGCTGGAGGAAGACGTGATGCACGTTCTGGTCGAACGTCTCGGTCTCGGCGGCGCGCATCATCCGCTTGATCGCCCGAACGGCGAGGGGCGCGTTCTCGGCGATCTCGGCCGCCAGCGCCATGCTGCGTGACGCCAGCTCCGCATCGGGCACGACGTGGTTGACCAGACCGAGCTCCAGCGCCTCCTCGGCGCGCAGCGTGCGACCGGTGAAGGCGATCTCGGCGGCCTTCGCGTAGCCGACCATTCGCGGCAGCAACCACGTGCCACCACTCTCGGGGAGGATGCCACGCTTGGCGAAGCCCGGGTTGAGCTTCACCGACTCACCGGCGACGCGCATGTCACAGCCGAGCGCGAGGTCGAGGCCGTAGCCGGCTGCACCTCCGTTGAGCGAGCAGATCGTCGGGGTGTCGAGGTTGTGGAGCACGATCGGCGGCGCGTTGCGGATGTCGAGCTCGCCCGGTGCGACATCGAGCGATCCGAGACCGCCGAGGCTGCCCTTCGAGCTGCTCGCCTGCGCAGCCATGTCGAGCCCGGCGCAGAACGCCCGGCCGGCACCGGTGAGCACGATGCAGCGCACGTCACGATCCCGATCGGCGTCGAGCAGACGGGCCGACAGATCGTCGAGCATCGCGGCGCTGATGGTGTTCATCCGCTCGGGCGCGTCGAGCGTGATGGTGGCGATGTGGTTGGTGGTCTCGGAGCGGACTTCACTCGTTCGGCTGCTGGTCATGCGGCGACGGTAGTTCGACGAGTCACACCGGCTGAACGACACCCACGCGGCCTCGTAGGATCGCGCCGATGCCGACGACGACATGGGGCCGGATCGGCCGGGCTCCACGTGCAGCGGCTGGGTTCGCCGTCGCCCGTGCACGCGACCGCCCGCTGCGTGGCTTGGTCACGGGACTCGGCATCGCCATCGCGATCGGGTCCCTGTTCACCACCGCGGCATCTCCGTTGATCGCCGGTGACGCGACGCTTCGTCGATCTCTCGAAGCCGTGCCGGCGGCCTCGCGCAGCATCGCGGTGGCGGTCGCGGTCAACGAGCAGCCGATCGACAAGCTCCGCGCCATCGACGCACGGGTGCGTGCAAATCTCGAAGCTCCCGGTCTCGGGCATCCCAGGGGTCAGGTCGAGTACCGCGCCCTTGCCGCCAACGACGGCACCGTGTACCGGCTGATCGGCGTCGAGCACCTCGCCGACATCGTGACCCTCATCGACGGGCGGCTGCCGACGACGTGCACACCGACGCACTGTGAGGTGCTCATCATCGGCAGCGACACAGCCGTGACGCCACAACCCGAGCTCGGCATCGACATCGTCGGACGGGCAGTGCTCGACGACCAGAGCATCGTCGCCGGACAGTTCCGCCCCGACGCGAGCGAGGTCGTACTGCTCGGCGACGGCGTGGAAGCGGTCGGGGCGCTCAAGGCCTTGGAGCTGTTCGGCCGCAGCGAGGGGTGGATCGCGCCCATCGATCCGGCGTCGGTGCGCGTCGCCGACATCGGCGCGCTGCTCGCCGCCGCGACACGAACGGCGAACTCGTTCGGCGAGTCCAGCGCCACCGTCACGTTGCCGAGCAAGGCCCTGCTCGACGCACGGAGCCGCGCCGCGACCGCACGGCGGCGGGTCGCCCTGGCTGCGGCGCAGGCGGCCGTGCTCGTCGTCGGATTCACCCTCCTCGCTGCCGCCAGCATGCGGCGCCGCCATCTCGCCGCCCGAGACCTGCTCCGCCAGCGCGGCGCCAGTCGCGGTGCGCTCAACGTCTTCACGGTGTGCGAGGCGGCCTGGCCGGTGGTGATCGGAACGGTGATCGGCATCCCCCTCGGCCTCGGCGTCACGGCTTGGCTGGCGACGAGTTGGAACTTGAGCGCGCGCGACACCGTCTTCTCCGTCGCGCACACCAGCCTCCCGGTCGTGCTGATCGGTGCCGTCCTCGTGTTGATCGCCACCGCCGTGGTGATGGCGAACCCGCCCTCCGAACGGCGGCGGACCCGACGGCGATGGTGGCAGCCGCTGCCGATCGACGCGCTGGGCATCGGCGCACTGGCGATGACGGCACTGTCGATCACGCGGGGCGCCGACACCTCCGAAACCCTGATCAGCGAAGGAGATCCACTGATTGCAGCGTTGCCGCTGCTGGCCACGTTGATCGTGGCCTGGGTGGCCATCCGCGCCGTCCCGTCGATCGTCGCCGGATGTGCCCGCCTGCTCGGGCGCCGTGCTCCGTTGGCCCGCACCGCGCTCGGCGAGGTGGCGCGGCGACCCGCCGTCCCGCTCCTCACTGCCGGGTTCCTCGCGGCCACGACGACCCTCGGTCTGTTCTCGCTCGGCTACCGCTCGACCCTCGCAGCGGGCGCCCACGACCAGGCATCGTTCGCCGTGCCGCTCGACGTCACCCTGACCGAGGGATCCGCACTCGTGCGGCCCAGCGCGCTGCAGCCGGCGACAGGCTGGTCGGCGTTGGCGGCCGGCACGACCAGCACCGAAGTCGTGCGCCGCGGGGTGTCCGTGCTCGGCCAGGACGTCAGCTCCGACACCGTGACGGTCGTCGGCATCGACCCGGCCACGATCGATCGACTCGCCGGATGGCGCGGCGACTTCGGTCCGTCGCGGGCGACCTTGACCGCTGCGATCCAATCGAAGAACCCGGCCGCAGCACCCGGTGGGACGATTCCGGACGACGCGACGCAGTTGGTCATCCAC
The DNA here is from genome assembly GCA_025463425.1 of Ilumatobacteraceae bacterium. Taxonomy (GTDB): domain Bacteria; phylum Actinomycetota; class Acidimicrobiia; order Acidimicrobiales; family Ilumatobacteraceae; genus WLMZ01. The sequence continues at coordinate 7,579 of JAOBWQ010000281.1, forward strand.
GGCTCCGGCGACTTCCTCGTGACCAACGTCCAGATCGTGGTCGAGCGTCGCGACGGCACGTGGCACCAGCTCGGCGCCAAGTACGTGGCCAGCGCGCCCGACCAACTGGTCGCCGACCTCGACCCGTCCGATGCCGGCGGCACCGTGCTCGGCTTCTCGATCGGTCAGGCCGGGTACTCGTCCGACCGGGTCCAGCATCACGACGGAGAGGGGGCGACGTCGGCCTCGGACTTCACCGCAAGCCTCCACTTCGACGGGATCGACGCCGGCACGCCGAACAGCGCGGTTGCGATGCCCTGGACCGGGCTCGCCTCGGATGGAGCCGTCGTCACCGCGACGGACGCCGGTGTGAACCTCGACCTGAGGCTGCGCGGGACGACGGCGTTGATCCTGCCGCCGACACCGCCACAGCTGGGGCAGATCTCCGCCATAGTCGATCCGCAGACCGCTGCCGAAGCGGAGAACGGCCTCGTCACCGTCGACGTCCCGGGTGAGAGCCGGCTCACGTTGCGAGTCGCCGCCGTCGCGCAGCGGTTCCCGGGCACCGCCGAGCGGTTCGCCGTCGTCAACCGGGTGGACATCGGGCGTGCGTTCGATCAGCTCGATCCCGGCTTCGGCACACCCAACGAGGTCTGGCTGTCTGCCGCCCCCGGTCATGAAGCAGCACTCGCGGCAGCATTGCACAAGGCACCGTTCGACCAGCTCGTCGTCTCACGGCGAGCCGCCATCGACGCCCAGCTCCGCAGCAACCCGCTGGCGCGGTTCACCCTCGGGCTGTTCGCAGTCGCCGGCCTCATCGCCGCCCTGCTGGCGATCGCGGCGATCTACCTGGCGACCATGTCGGACGCGGCCGAGCAGGCTCCGCTGCACCGCGCGCTCGCCGCCGAGGGCGTGCCGGCCCGTTCTCTGAGCCGGATGGTGCGCTCCAGCGGCAGTGCGATCGCGCTGGGAGCGATCGCGATCGGCACCGTGGGAGCACTCCTGTTGCTGCGCGTCGTCACGCGCGTCATCGCCGTGACCGCGACATCGACCGTGCCCGTCCCTCCCCTGCTGGCCAGCGTCCCCGCGCTCAACCTCGTCGTCGCCGTCGTCGCGATCACCGTCCCGTGCCTGCTCGGCACCGCCCTGGCCGCGCGCTCCGCCCGGCGCGCCGCGCAGGGCGATCTGCTCCGGGAGTTCGGATGACCGGGCAGGTGAAGGCCGGGCGGGCGATGATCGATCTCGACGACGTGTTCGTGCTCTACCCCGTGCTCGACCGTCAGGTGGCAGCGCTGCGTGGCCTGTCCCTGCGCGTGTCGGCCGGCGAGCGCGTCGTGGTCACCGGCCCGAGTGGCTCCGGCAAGTCGACCCTCGTCAGCCTGGTCACCGGCCGGGTGCGACCGAGCGCGGGCACGGCAGAGGTGCTCGAGCACGATCTCACCAACGCCTCCGCTCGGGCGATCGCCGCGCTGCAACGCACCGGCGTCGGCGTCGTGACCCAGCAGATGAGCGCCAACCTGCTGCCTGAGCTGACGGGTCGGCAGAACGCGGCGATGCAGAGCCGGCTGGCAGGAGCCTCCGTCGAGGACTCCAACCAGCTCGCGTCGACGATGCTCGACCGGCTCGACGTCGGCCACCTCGCCGACCGCCGCCTCGGCACGATCTCCGCCGGCGAGGCCCAGCGCGTCGCCCTCGCAGCGGCGCTGGCCCACCGGCCACGCGTCATCGTGGCCGACGAGCCGACCGGCGCACTCGACCACCACAACGCGAACATCGTGTTCGACCTGCTGTCCGAGCTGTCCGACGAGCTCGACGCCGCGCTGCTCGTCGTCTCCCACGATCCCGGCGCCGGCCGCATCGGCCATCGCGTCCTGGAGATCCGCGACGGCCGGCTCGGTGCCGAGCGGATCGCCGACGACCTCACCACGCGCCTCGTCGTCGACAACCGGGGCTGGGTCCGGCTCCCCGAGTCGGACCGGATCCGGGCGGGCATCGTCGACCGTGTCGTCGTGGCCGGATCGAACCGCTGGGATCCTGCGGACGTCGAGCGCCGTCCGGTCGTCGAGCTCTCCCCACCGGGTGGTCCGGTGGACACGCCCGAGCCCGACTCACCGAACGTCGAACCCGTCACCGACGCGCCGCAGGTGCTGGCGCTGGACAAGGTGACGCGTTCGATCGGCGACGTGCGCATCCTCGCCCCGACATCGCTCGTCGTCCGCGCCGGCGAGCTGTTGATCGTGGCCGGCAGATCCGGCTCGGGCAAGACGACGCTGCTGGGCATCCTCGGCGCGTTCGGCATCCCGACCGACGGCAGCGTGGTGCGCGCCGATGCCCTGTCCGTGGCGGTCGGCACCTCGACACCGGGGTTCGCCGAGACGATGACGGTCCGCCAGAACATCGTCCTCGCCTGCACGGTGCGCGGCGGCATCGTCGACGACGCACTGACCACGTCGATCGACGCATCGCTGGCCGCCGTCGGCATGCTCGAGCTCGCCGAACGACCGATCTCGACGCTGTCCGGTGGCGAACGCCAGCGTGCCTCGATCGTGCGCGCCGTGTCCAGCGGGGCGCGATTGATCCTCCTCGACGAACCGACCTCGCAGCTCGATCAGGGGCTCGCCCGACGGGTCTCGGCGTTCCTCCTGCACTACGCCCGTCAGGGCCACGCGATCGTGTGTGCATCGCACGAACCCGAACTGATCGCGGCTGCGGATCGGGTTCACTCTCTGACATGAAACAGCTCCCGTCCTTCGACGCCGCGGACATCAACCGCCTGACGCCGATGCACACGGCGATCGATGCGTTGCGCGACTGCTTCGCCGGCCGCCCGACGCACATCGCGCGCACGCCCTTGGCTGCGAGTGACGGCGAGTTCATGCTGATGCCGGCGGTCGACGGTGACGTCGCCGGGATTAAGCTGCTGATGATCCAGCCGAAGAACATCGACCGCGGTCGCCCGGTGATCCAAGGCACCTACGTCCTGTTCAACGCCGATGCCGGCGAGCCCGTGGCCCTGTTCGACGGTGCCGCGCTCACCAACCTCCGCACGCCGGCGATCTCCGCCGTCGCCACCGACGGTCTGGCCCGGCAGGACGTTCGCACGCTCGGCATCATCGGCTCGGGCCCGCAGGCACTCGGCCACATCGATGCGATGCTCTGCGTGCGTCCCGACGTCACCGACATCGTCGTCGCCAGCCGCACATCCGCCAACGCCGCAGCGATCGTCGCGGCGATCACCGCCGACGCCCGTCGTGTCGGCGGCCGCTCGGTCACCGTCGGTGACTACGCAGCGGCGGCCGCGTGCGACGTCGTCTGCACTGCGACGAGGTCCACCGAGCCGCTGGTCGACGCGGCGATGGTGCGACCAGGCACCCACCTCAACGCGGTCGGCGCCTACCGCACCGACATGCGCGAGCTGGCCACCGATCTCGTTGCTGCCAGCACCGTGGTGGTCGACGAGCTGCACGCCGCGTACGAGGAGGCGGGCGACATGGTGCTGGCGATCGCCGACGGTGGCTGGTCGTGGGACCGGCTCGCGGGCGACCTCGCCGACGTGGCTGCAGGCGTCCTGCGCCGCACGAGCGCGGAGGAGATCACGCTGTTCAAGAGCTCCGGGCTCGCCGTCGAGGACCTCGTGATCGCCCGCATCGTCGCCGCCGAGATGAACCTGCTCTGAGTTCGCAACGAGCGGTACGGTTGACCACGTGACGAAAGCCGTGGTGGTCGTTGGTGGTGGTCTGGTCGGATTAGCGACATCGCTGATGCTCAGCGAGCGCGGTGCCGAGGTGACCATCGTCGAACGCAACGAGCTCGGCAGCGGCGCCTCACGTGGCAACGCCGGCTTCATGTGCACGACCCTGCTCGAACCACTCGCCGCCCCCGGTGCGGTCAGGTCCGCGCTCACGTCGCTCAACGATCCCACCCGTGCCCTGCGCGTCCACGCCCGGGCGTTGCCCGGCATGGTCGGTTGGGGCATGCACTTCGCTCGCTCGGCCACGCAGAAGCGCTACGTCGCCGGACGCGTCGCGCTGGCGAAGCTCAACCTCCGCCACACCGAGGCGCTGAACCTGCTCGGCACGCTCGGCACCGACATAACGCTCGGGCCCGAGCTCGTCGTGCCGTTCAAGGATCCGGCCCTGGCCGAGCACTACCTGTCCACGCTGGCGCCGATGGCCGACTACGGCGTCGAGCTCCCGCAGGGCCTGCTCGACGGTGACGAGATGCGACGGATCGTTCCGGCACTCGCCGACACGATCCGCGCCGGCTACGTCGTCAAGGGCGACCACTCCGTGGATCCACGCGTGTTCGTCGACTCGATGATCTCGGCCGTGCGGAGCCGCAAGATCACGGTCATCGAGCACGCCCGGGTCACGTCCGTGGGACGCTCCGACCGGCGGATCAACTCCCTCACCACCACCAAGGGCACGCTCACCTTCGACGAGGTCATCCTCGCCGCAGGCGCCGGCTCGCGCCCGCTCGGCAAGCTGTTCGACCTCCGCATCGCGGTCGTGCCCGGCCAGGGTTACAACGTCGGCCTGCCCGTGTCCCAGGCGCTGACCCACCCGGTGATCTTCGAGGAAGCCCACGCCGTCGCGACCCCGTTCGCCGACCGGATCCGTCTCGGCGGGACGATGGAGTTCGACGGCCTCGAGCCCCGCTTCGACCAGCGCCGGGTCGACGCGATCCTGGCCTCGATGCGCCAGTTCATCAACCTCGAGTTCGACGCTCACTTCGACACGTGGTCCGGCAGTCGTCCGATGAGCCCCGATGGCCTGCCGCTCATGGGTCGGCCCCGCCAGTACGACAACGTGGTCATCGCCGCAGGTCACGGCATGTTCGGCCTCAGCCTGACGCCCACGTCGGCGCTCGCGCTGACCGAGCTCGTGCTCGACGGCCGGAGCAGCATCGACCTCGCCGACTTCGACCCGGACCGGTTCCGCATCCGCAACCTGGTTGCCTCGGCTCGCTGATCGCCGCGGTCGGGCTGCGTTCTAGCATCGGCCGCCATGAGCGCCGAACCGTCACCTCCCACTGCGAGCTACGCCTTCGATCCGGAACTGGCCGAGCTGGCTGCAATGGCAGTCACGGTGGCACCCACCGACGCGGTGGAGACCCGCGAGCGTGCGCAGGCGATGATGGCTGCGTTGCGCGGCGACGTCGACACGAGCACGCTCGACATCGACGACCGCCAGATCCCCGGACCGCAGGGGGCCCCTCCGGTGACGGTGCGCGTCTACGTGCCGCACACCCGAGCGGCGACGCCGACCCCGGCAGTGCTCTACATCCACGGTGGCGGGTTCTTCATGGGCACGCTCGATTCCGAGCACGCCGGCCCGGCGACCATGGCCACCACACTCGGCATCGTCGTGGTGTCGGTCGACTACCGGCTCGCGCCGGAGCACCCGTACCCGGCCGGGCTGGACGACTGCTTCGCCGCGCTGGACTGGATGCACCGGTCAGCAGAGGCCTTGCAGCTCGACACCACCCGGATCGCGGTCAACGGCGGCAGCGCCGGCGGTGGACTGGCCGCTGCAGTCGCGCTGAGGGCCCGCGATCTCGATGGTCCGCCGATCTGCTTCCAGTACCTCGGCATCCCCGAGCTCGACGACCGCCTCGACACGCCGAGCATGCGCCGCTTCGTCGACACCCCGATGTGGTCGCGGCCCGCCGCCGAGAAGAGCTGGGAGTGGTACCTGGGCGATCTCCACCACGGCGACGTTCCGTACCTGGCTGCGCCCGCCCGGGCGACCGATCTGTCCGGGCTGCCGCCTGCGTATGTCTCGGTGATGGAGTTCGACCCGCTCCGCGACGAAGGGCTCGACTACGCCTGCCGGATGTTGGCGGCAGGCGTCTCGGTCGAGCTGCACTGCTTCCCTGGCACGTTCCACGGCTCGGCGATGGTCCAGACCGCGGCAGTCCATCGGCGCGAGGCCGCCGAGCGGCTCGCGGTGTGGAAGAAGGCGCTGCGGCTGACGTGATCCCCCGTCGCGTGAGCTGCCGCGTAGAGTGACGGGGTGAGCGATCGGTGGGCGGCCCCGACTCCGCCGGGCTGGTTCCCCGATCCGTGGGGCACCCCAGCGGTGCGCTACTGGAACGGGGTCCACTGGACCAGCGATCTCGCGGTCGCACCGTGGCCGGTCGCACCCCCGAAGCCAGCGTTCCCCACGCTGCCGATCTCCGCTGCTGTCATCGTCCTCGTCGCCACCGCCGCGTCGTTGACGGCGGACAAGCTGATCGTGCGCTGGCTGGTGAGGTTCCACTGGCCGATCGCCGTCTACGTCGTCGTCGCGGCGTGCATCGGCTACGGGCCGCTGGTGATCGCCGTCCGGTACGTGGTGCGCCGCGATGCGGTCCACCGCACGAGCCCGGACAGCACCGGCACCGACAGCGCGAGCGCGGATCCCACGGGCAGCGGCACCGGCGCAGGCAAGCTGAGCAACGGCATCGGGTTGCGCTTCCGACGAGCCGACCTCGGCTGGGGACCCGTTGCGTGGGTGGCCTGCTACGTCGCCGAGATCACGATGGCGCTGA